>MGXW01000086.1 GCA_001801495.1 Gammaproteobacteria bacterium RIFCSPHIGHO2_12_FULL_37_34 | reverse complement strand
AGAAAATCCAATCCTCCTTTCCCAAGAAAAAACCATTTAAGAAAGTTGATCTTCCTGAATGTAAGCAGCCAAAAATCTTATTAATTGAAGATGATCCGATTATACAATTCATCCACGAAAAAATGTTATCAGAACTTGGTTGTCAAGTTGACGTGGTTGCCCATGGTCGCGATGCACTTAAGAAGGCAAATCAACATCATATGGTATTTGTCGATATCAGTCTGCCTGATATGAATGGGTTTGATGTCATAAAAGAAATGCGCTTACGTCAAGATACTCAACATATTCCCATCATCGCTTTAACGGTGTTTACTGGAAAACAGGAAAAAACAGCCTGTTTAGAAGCTGGTGCAACTGAATTTATAAGCAAACCAACCTCACGAAAACGGCTAAAAAAATTATTGCAAAAATACGTATGAGCTACTCCACTAATTTCAAAACTGGTTTGCCTTTCTTACTCCCATTACCCGTTTTAGGCACTGGCATGTGAGATTCAATTAATTCAGTGGGTGATCGATCAGTATTTTTGAAACGTATCATTTCTTCTGGATGTTCATCATCTTCAGCATCAAAAAAGATACCCTCACCATTTTCTTCAGCATAAATGGCCAACACTGCTTTAACAGGCGCAGATATAATATGAATCACACCAGAAAATGAAGCTTTAAATTCAATTAATTCATTAGAAATTTTCAAATCGCGTACAGCCGTAGGCGAAACATTAAAAACAATTTCAACACCATCTGCATATTCCATTGGTACTCTAGCACGCGGGTGATTAACATCGATTACCAAAATAGGCGTACATTCACTATCAACAATCCACTGATAAAACGCACGTAATAGGTAAGGTCTATTCGATAGCATAGTAATACTCCCTTAAGCTGTTTCCGCTGTAGTTTGTTTTCTTAATTCCTGCTCCGCTTCTGTAAGACTTGCTTGAAATGAATCCCGCTGGAACAATCTATTAGCATATTTACTTAATATTTTCATTTCTGAGGGTGACAATGTGATTCCCCAAATTGGTAATCGCCATAATACAGGGGCAATACAACAGTCTACCAGAGTAAAATCATCCCCTAAAAAATAAGTAGAGGATTGAAAAATTGGGATAAGTTGTGCCAAATAACTTCCGAGCTCTTTCGCTACACGCATATCCAAGATTTTCCCTGTTTCTAATTTCCGAATCAAAGGGCCCCATTCACGATCAAATCGGTAGATGATCAAACGAGCTTTTGCTCGCGCAACAGGGTAAACAGGCATAAGCGGTGGATGAGGAAAACGTTCATCAAGATATTCGGTAATAATATTAGGATCATATAATGCCAATTCTCGATCAACCAAAGTTGGTATATTACCATAGGGATTTAATTCTAATAAATCTTCAGGTTTTCCGCGAGATTCTACGTTAATGACTTCGTAAGATACGCCTTTTTCTGCAAGAACAATGCGTACTCGATGGCTATGAAGATCTATTGCGCCTGAGTAAAGCGTCATAATCGATCGTTTGTTGCTGATAACAGCCATACATAAACCCTTCTTCATAAATAACTGACGCGGGTAAAGAAAGGAGTCTGGGGGACTAGGATTCGAACCTAGGTTCGCGGAGTCAGAGTCCGCTGTCCTACCACTAGACGATCCCCCATTTGATAACACAATTCGATTTATCGTTTAGAGTATTGAGTACCCTTGCGAGCTTTGTGTTTACCAACTTTTTTCCGTTCTACTTCTCGCGCATCCCGTGTTAAATAACCCGCTTTTCGCAAAATTTTTCTAATCGAACGATCACCTTCTGTACCAGAAGAGCTATCATCATCACCAGATGATCCTCCTTCATATTGCAATAACGCGCGCGCAATACCATGCCGTATAGCACCAGCCTGACCATTAATGCCGCCACCGCTTACTGTAACAAGCACATCAAATCGATTTTGAAATTCTGTTGCCTCAAGAGGTTGACGAACAATCATTCGTGCTGTTTCACGCCCAAAGTATTCTTCTAAAGTTCGATCATTAACAACAATTGCACCCTTTCCACGTTTCAAAAATACACGTGCAGTTGATGTTTTTCTGCGCCCTGTTCCATAAAAACTTTTTTCTGCCATATTTTGCCTACTCTTTAACTTGTTCTAAATGAATAATCTCAGGTTGTTGAGCCGCATGTGGATGTGTAGCACCTGCATATACTTTTAATTTTTGCAACATTGCTCTACCTAATGGATTTTTTGGCAACATGCCTTTTACAGCTATTTCGATAATTTTAACTGGATCTTTTGCTTGTAATTTATCAAAAGTTGTTTCTTTAATCCCACCTGGATACCCTGAGTGTCGATAGTATACTTTTTTCTGTCGTTTCTTACCCGTTACCTTAATTTCTGCTGCATTAACAACAACAAGATAATCACCTGTATCAACGTGTGGCGTATATTCAGGTTTATGTTTACCACGCAGATATTTAGCAAGTTGGCTAGCTAATCTACCCAATATTTTTCCTGATGCATCAATAAGATACCACTTGTGTACGCTATGTTGTGGAGCAATATATGTTCTCATTTATAAACCCTAATTTTCTATCAAGATCCCGAAATCAAACGCAAGAATTGTATAACGAACTAAGCGGAACAAGCAAGCGTATTCAATCCATGCAAGGCGCCTCATGAAGCAGCTTACGTTACTCATTCACCTTAGGCAATAACGAGTTGTTCACTTCATTTTTGACTTCAGAGGTTGTGTTACTCGGGGTTCGTCGCTGCAGGTATCCCACCGTGCTCGTACCTGCGCGCGGTGGGAGCCCTCCTTCCGCGACACCCCTCGTGTATAGAATATTGAGAGTCAAAAATGAAGTAAACAACTCGTTATTGCCTAAGGTGAGTTACTCATTTTTCTTAAAAAATACAAAAAACACTCGCATTTTTCTACAAAAATGCTATTTTATTAGAGTCTTTTTACTAACCTAGTGAGGAATAGTTATGGCAGTGAAGAAGTCAAAAATGAAAAGGAAGTCTAGTAACGGGAAGTCTGCAGCATCAAAATTGATGGCAAAAAAAACTCCCGTTAAGGTGCCTCTTATTAAAGAGCCCTTATCAAAAAGCAATATGATTAAAACAATTACTGATGCAACTTGTCTTTCCAAGAAAGAGGTTGTTTCTGTCATTGATTGTCTTACTCAAGTCATTGAAAAACACATTAAAACTGGTGGCCCAGGGAAATTCGTTATGCCAGGATTAATGAAAATTAATGTGGTTAAAAAACCAGCAAGACCGGCCCGTAAAGGAGTCAATCCATTTACTGGTGAAGAAATTATGATAAAGGCAAAACCTGCTTATAAAGCAGTAAAAATAAAAGCGCTTAAAAAATTGAAAGAAATGGTCGTATAAAATTTGTTACTTGAAACCCATCTATCACCCCCATTACAAAAATGGGGGTTTTTTATAACGCGGTTTCTGCTTTCACTATATCAGCTAATCGTTCAGCTAATTGTTTGACGCGATTCTGATCTTCACCTTCAACCATCACTCGAACAAGAGGTTCTGTGCCTGAGCGACGCAAGAGTACACGCCCTGTTTTACCTAACTCTTTTTCAATATCCTTTACCACTTGCTGAATACGCGGATGATCAAGAAAATGACCTTGCTGAAAAACTTCTACATTCAATACTATTTGCGGGTATTTAACAAAACCAGATCGCATCTCAAATAATGATTTATTTTCATAACGCATCGCTGCTAACACTTGCAAAGCAGTAATAATGCCATCACCCGTCGTCGTCACATCCCTACAAACGATGTGCCCGGATGGTTCACCCCCTAAAAACCATTGGCGTTTCGTCAACTCATTTACAATATGTCTATCGCCTACTGGTACACGAATAAATTCTAAATTCAACTGCTTTAATGCTAATTCAAATCCTAAATTGGACATCACGGTACCAACTACTCCGCCTTTCAGCAAAGCTAACTTGGATTTATGGCGAGCAATGATATAAAGCAATTCATCGCCATCTAAAATATAACCTTGATGATCTACCATCACTACCCGATCACCGTCTCCATCTAGTGCAATACCTAAATCCGCCTGATGATCAAGAACATGTTGGCACAAAAAATCCGGGTACATCGCTCCACAATTCAAATTAATATTTAAACCATTCGGTTCTATACCATATTCAATCACTTCTGCGCCTAATTCTCGAAATACATTAGGGGCAATATGATAAGCAGCACCATGGGCACAATCCACCACAATTTTTAATCCATTCAAAATGACAGAAGGTGAAACCACGCTTTTGCAAAACTCAATATAACGACCAGGCGCATCGACAATACGAATCGCTTTACCTAATGCTGCAGAATCAACTGTAGTCATGGGTTGTTCCAAACGTTCTTCAATAGCTAACTCCATATGGTCAGCAAGTTTCGTTCCTTGTGATGAGAAAAATTTGATCCCGTTATCATAATAAGGATTATGAGAAGCACTGATAACAATACCAGCCTGAGCACGTAAGGTTCGTGTCAAATAAGCAATAGCCGGCGTAGGCATAGGACCCAATAAATGAGTATCAATGCCTGCGGCAGATAAACCTGATTCTAAAACAGATTCAAACATGTAACCTGAAATACGAGTATCTTTACCAATCAATACTTTTCCGCTGCCTTGTTGTGCGAGTACTTTTCCGATTGCCCACCCTAGTTTTAAAACAAATTCAGGTGTAATAGGCCATATTCCCACGCGGCCACGAATACCATCGGTACCAAAATAACGTTGCATTTTATGAGGTGAATGAGACATGCTGCTAACTGATGCTTGTACTGGTGCTGGTGTCATCATGCGCTGTTGCTGTTCCTTGATCTTCCGTTTTAGGATCTTCCGTTTCACTTGGTATGGGTTTGGCTTTATCTTTATGATTATGCCAATCCTTTGGTTCACGAGCCGGTCTACCTGCCATGATATCCTGAATTTGTTCTGCATTAATAGTTTCATACTTAACCAAGGCTTGTGCCATCGCATGCAATTTATCAAGATTATCTCTAAGAATTTTATCTGCGCGTTTATAACTGCGATCAACGATACCTCGAACTTCAGCATCGACTATGCTAGAGGTTGCTTCTGAGACTTCTTTATGACGGGTAACAGAATGCCCTAAGAACACTTCTTCATCATTACTGCCTAATGTTAACGGCCCTACTTTTTCTGATAATCCCCATTTTGTAACCATATTACGCGCAAGCTCTGTCGCTTTTTGGATGTCATTTGAGGCACCAGTCGTAACTTTATTCATACCAAAAATAATTTCTTCTGCAAGGCGCCCACCAAAAAGGCTAGAAATTTTGCTTTCTAAATATTCTCTTGTGTAATTATAACGATCCCCTTGTGGTAAAAACATCGTCACACCTAATGCTCGTCCACGCGGAATAATCGTTACTTTGTGTACTGGGTCATGTTCAGGAACACTTAGCCCAACAATCGCATGCCCTGCTTCATGATACGCTGTAAGCTTTTTCTCCTCCTCAGACATCACCATGGAACGACGCTCTGTTCCCATAATCACTTTATCTTTAGCTCGTTCAAAATCATCCATATCAACTACGCGTTTATTTGCTCGCGCAGCAAAAAGTGCTGCTTCATTTACAATATTAGCTAAATCCGCTCCTGAAAATCCTGGCGTACTACGAGCAATAACAGAAACATCTACATCATCTGCTAATGGAACTTTGCGACTATGAACCTTCAAGATTTGCTCCCTACCTTTGATATCAGGAAGACCAACCACTACTTGACGATCAAATCGACCTGGTCGCAATAAAGCAGGATCTAATACGTCTGGTCGATTGGTGGCCGCAACCACAATAACCCCCTCGTTTCCTTGAAATCCATCCATTTCAACAAGTAGTTGGTTAAGCGTTTGTTCACGTTCATCATGGCCACCACCCAAGCCTGCTCCACGATGTCGCCCAACAGCATCGATTTCATCAATAAAAATAATGCATGGCGCTTGCTTTTTCGCTTGATCAAACATATCCCTTACACGAGATGCGCCTACACCGACAAACATTTCAACAAAATCAGATCCAGAAATAGTAAAAAAAGGAACTTTTGCCTCCCCTGCAACTGCTTTTGCAAGCAATGTTTTTCCTGTCCCAGGCGGACCAACTAATAATACACCCCGAGGAATTTTGCCTCCTAGCCGTTGAAATTTGCCAGGGTCCTTTAAAAAATCAACAAGCTCTTTTACCTCTTCTTTTGCTTCTTCACAACCAGCAACATCGGCAAAAGTAATTTTAACTTGATCTGAATTTAATAATCGCGCTCGACTACGGCCAAATGAAAATGCACCGCCTTTTCCACCCCCTGTTTGTTGTCGTAAGAGATAAATCCAAAAAGCAAAGAGTACAATCCATGGTAATAAGTTAAGCAGATGCATCCATAATCCTGGTTGCTCTGGTGGTTTGCCTTTTACAACCACGCCTTTATCAACCATTTGCTGGAGCAAAACTGAATCTTGCGGCATGGGGAGATAAGTAACGAATGATTTGTTATTTTGGAAAATACCCGTCACATTTTGTTCAGTAATAGTTGCTGAACGAACATTCCCACGTTTTACATTATCAACAAATGTCGAATAACTAATACGTTCTTCTTGTTCTCGCTTAGGACCAAAATTATTGAATACAGCAATTAAGACAATCGCAATAACCATCCATAAGAATATCGTTTTGACTGCATCATTCACAATGTAACCTCGTATATCTATAATTAATCATACCGATTTGACCTGAAATCGTCCATGCAAAAACCAGCCTAATGATTATATTAGACCAAATTAAAAACAAGTTTTAGACTATATCAGATTTTTTAGCCTGCCATCTGAGATTTCTCTTTCGCTAAAATATAAACTTCTCTTGAACGACCTCTCGAAGCCTTTGGTTTGCGAATGATAACCTTGGCAAAATGCTGTTTTATTTTGGCTAAAAATGCATCAAATCCTTCTCCATGAAATACCTTTATCAAACACCCACCTTGATGGCGTAACACATGGAGCGAAAAATCTAAAGTTAATTCAGCAAGATGCATAGCACGAGGCATATCAATACTCTCATTACCACTCATATTCGGTGCCATATCTGAGACAACCCAATCGACCCGTACACTTGATAATCGCTGAAGCAATGCTTGATAAATCACTTCATCAGAAAAATCCCCTTGAATAAATTCAACTTCATCAAGTGGATCCATCGGTAAGCTATCTAGTGCAATAACCCGACCGCCTGGTTTCACCCATTGTGAAATAAGTTGCGACCATCCGCCAGGAGCAGCACCAAGATCGATGACAGTCATACCTCGCTCAAATAAGTTATCTTTTTCTTGTATTTCTATTAGCTTAAAAACAGCGCGTGAACGATACCCTGCTTGTTGCGCCTGTTTAACATACCTATCTGAAAAATGCTCTTTCAACCAACGACGGCTACTTTTACTTGGCATAATAATTAGATGTATTCAACCGCAATAATTTCATAAGAAATGACACCCTCCGGTGTTTTCACTTCCACATGATCACCTTCATATTTACCAACTAAAGCCCGAGCAACTGGTGAGGTAACTGAAATACGTTGCTGGCTAATATCTGCTTCATCTTCCCCAACAATCTGATAACAAAGTGATCCGCCATGACCATTCGTTAATTTAACAGTTGCTCCAAAAATGACTCGCCCTGTATTTTCCATACGAGTGACATCAATAATTTGTGCGGAAGATAATTTGCTTTCGATTTCAAGAATGCGGCCTTCAATGAAACCTTGTTGTTCTCGTGCAGCATGATATTCAGCATTTTCTTTCAGATCACCGTGTGCGCGTGCTTCGGCAATTGCATGAATAATTTTAGGTCGCTCAATTTGTTTTAAACGTTGTAATTCTTCACGTAACTTTTGCGCCCCCTTCACTGTCATGGGTGTTTTTTGCATACCAATTACCTCAAAATTAAATGAACATATTGTCTTAGGTATTCCATCAACACTCTCTTATTTCATGTCTTCAAAAAATTTTTTTACTTTATTAAACCAAGAACTTGATTTTGGATTATGCTTATTATCTGCCGACATCGTTTTTTCAAATTGGTCCAATAACTCTTTTTGTCTTGCAGTTAAATTAACTGGTGTTTCAACTTGTACTTTACACATTAAATCACCTGCATCACCCCCACGAACAGAAGGTGCGCCCATACCTTTAATACGAAAAACCTTTCCTGTTTGAGTTTCAGATGGAATGCTGAGCTTCACGCGTCCCTTTAACGCTGGTATTTCAAGTTCGCCACCAAGTGCTGCTGTCACAAAACTAATAGGCACTTCGCTATAAAGGTTCTTACCATCACGCTCAAAAAGGGTATGTGGTTTAACTTGTATTTGAATATATAGATCACCAGCCGCAGCCCCCATCTCCCCTGCTTCTCCTTCACTACTTAGGCGAATTCTATCACCCGTATCCACGCCTTGCGGTATTTTAACAGAAAGCTTTTTGTTTTGTTTCCGCCTACCTCTCCCTTGACATTGAGAGCAAGGATCTTGAATCAGGCGGCCCTTGCCATGACACACCGGGCAAGTTTGTTGCACCGTAAAAAAACCATGCTGTATGCGAATTTGGCCCTGACCGCGACATTCCGAACAAGTGATGGGTGCGGCACCTTTACGTGCCCCGCTTCCACCACATTCTTCACAACTAATCAATGTTGGAATGGTAATTTCAGCAGTTTTACCGAACACCGCATCTTCTAAAGAAATCTCCAAAGTAAAATATAAGTCAGAACCACGTTGCGATGCGCCTGCACCCCCTCGCCCGCCAAAGATATCGCCAAAAATATCGCCAAAAATATCTCCAAAATTCATCCCACCCATACCACCAAAACCTGCGGCGCCTTCTGCTCCTACACCAGCATGGCCAAATTGATCATAAGCTGCACGCCGTCTACCATCCGATAATATTTCGTAAGCCTCTTTAATTTGCTTAAACTTTTCTTCTGCAGATTTATCGTTTTGTGTACGATCCGGGTGGTATTTCATTGCTAAGCGACGATAATTTTTTTTAATTTCTTCTTCGCTTGCATTGCGCGATACACCTAAGGTTTCATAATAATCACGTTTTGCCATAAATGATTTGTCGCTGTGTATAAAAATCTATATGAAAGAGTAATTTCTAGAGGCGCTCTTAAGCTCCTTTCTGTTTATGCTCATCATCCTTCACTTCTTCAAATTCAGCATCGACTACATTTTCAGCTTTCTTCGACTGCTGATCTTGTGTTTCACTTCCAGGTGAAGGACCTCCTCCTGGTGCAGACTGGCCTTGCGCATACAGACGTTCAGCCATTTTTGCTGAAGCATCCGTTAAATCTTTTGTCTTAGCTTCGATTTCATCTTTATTGTCTGATTTCATCGCTTCTTTAAGAGCATCTATCGCGCGCTCAATCACTTGACGTTCATCAGCCGTTATTTTATCGCCAGCTTCTTTCATTGTTTTGGTAATGGAATGAACCATATTATCCGCTTGATTACGCGCAGCAATTAAATCGTGAAATTTTCTATCTTCAGCTGCATGCTCTTCCGCATCTTTTACCATTTTCTTCACTTCTTCTTCGCTTAATCCTGAAGAAGCTTGAATTTTAATCGATTGTGCTTTACCAGTTGCTTTATCTTTAGCAGACACATGTAAAATACCATTGGCATCAATATCAAATGTGACTTCAACCTGAGGCATACCACGTGGAGCAGGTGGAATATCTGTTAAATCGAAACGACCTAATGACTTATTAGCAGATGCCATTTCACGTTCACCTTGCAAAACATGAATCGTCACTGCTGTTTGATTGTCTGCCGCTGTCGAGAAAGTTTGTGCCGCGCGCGTAGGAATAGTGGTATTTTTTTCAATTAACTTGGTCATCACCCCACCCATAGTCTCAATCCCTAAAGAGAGTGGTGTCACATCAAGCAATAACACATCTTTAATCGCGCCTGATAATACCGCTCCCTGAATAGCCGCGCCAATTGCAACCGCTTCATCAGGATTCACATCTTTTCGTGGTTCTTTACCAAAAAACTTACGTACAACTTCCTGCACCAATGGCATACGTGTTTGACCACCAACCAAAATAACATCATCAATTTTATCAGTGGCAAGAGAAGCGTCTTTAAGCGCAGTTTTACATGGCTCCACTGTGCGTTGCACTAAATCTTCCACTAATGATTCGAGCTTAGCTCGGGTAATCTTAACATTCATGTGCTTAGGACCATTCGCATCAGCAGTAATATAAGGGAGATTAACTTCTGTTTGTTGTGTGGAAGAAAGTTCAATTTTGGCTTTTTCAGCAGCTTCTTTTAAACGTTGTAGCGCAAGTGGATCGTTACGTAAATCAATACCCGATGTTTTTTTAAAATCATCCACGAGAAAATTAATCACCCGTTGATCAAAATCTTCCCCGCCTAAGAAAGTATCACCATTGGTAGAAAGCACTTCAAATTGATGCTCACCATCTACTTCAGCAATTTCAATAATAGAAATGTCAAATGTACCGCCACCAAGATCATATACAGCAATTTTACGATTACCAGGTTTCTTATCCATACCAAAAGCAAGAGCAGCAGCCGTTGGTTCATTAATAATACGTTTCACTTCTAAACCAGCAATACGACCCGCATCTTTGGTAGCCTGGCGCTGAGAATCATTAAAATAAGCAGGAACAGTGATCACTGCTTCTTTCACTTCATGACCCAAATAATCTTCAGCAGTTTTCTTCATTTTCATTAAGATTTGAGCAGATACCTGTGGCGATGCAAGATCTTTGTTTCCTAATACTTCTACCCAAGCATCGCCATTATCTGCCTTCACAATTTTATAAGGGACTGTTTCTTGGGTGCGACGCACCATCGGCTCATCGTAACGGCGGCCAATTAGTCGTTTCACCGCATAAATAGTGTTCTTAGGATTAGTAACCGCTTGATGTTTGGCCGGTTGCCCCACGCGAACTTCGTTGTTATCTAAGTAGGCAACAATAGATGGGGTAGTTCGTGCACCCTCAGAATTTTCAATGACTTTAACCTTATCACCTTCCATGACTGCTACACATGAATTGGTGGTTCCTAAATCTATGCCTATGATTTTATTAGTAGCCATAACAATCTCCACTAGAATATATAGTTAACATAAGGGCATTTTGCTATTTTTCAAGCATTATTTCGCTTTTGAAACAATAACTAATGCTGGGCGTATTAATCGATTATTTAAGGTATATCCTTTTTGCAAAACCGAGATAACCATTCCAGGTGAAACGGATGCATCCACCTGCATAGAAATAGCTTGATGATGTTCTGGATCAAACGGTTCAGAGACGGGATGAAGTTGTTTAATGCCAAACTTTTCCATCGCAGCATAAAACATTTTCAAGGTAAGATGCACTCCTTCGATAACAGATTGAGCAGCTTGTTGCATATCGTTTGGTACATTATTAATACAAAGCTCCAAACTATCCACAATAGGCAATAACTCTGTCACAAAGCGATCTAATGCGTATTTATGTGCGTTAGCAATATCCCGTTCAGTGCGCCGCAGCGCATTATCACTTTCCGCTTGCATGCGTAAAATACGCTCCCAATATTGATTGGCTTTTTGTTCAGCTTCATTTAATTTACGCATTAATTCTTGATAAGAGGGGTGCGATAGAAGTTCTATCTCATCCACCTCATTGGTAGAGGTTTTCTTAGAAGCATCTGCTTCTTCATTTGCATTATTACGTTCAGATTCATGATTAGACATATCTTGCGGCATGAATTTGACTCCTCTTTAATCATGATTAACGATGTAATTTTATATATGGGCGATTATAATAGGATTCAAGTGTCAATTGTAAAGAGTTGAAAACCATATGCCTGCATCATTTCATATTATAGGAATCTTTGGAAGAGTCAAAAATCCCGGCGTAATTGAAACGCTTAAAACATTAACGACTTATTTAAAAAAATTGAATCGGGAAATATTAATCGAGGCTGAAACTGCCTCCGCAATCGATGATGCATCATTTCTTTCTGTTTCCAGAGAAGAATTATGTAAACGTTGTCAGCTCATTATTGTAGTAGGTGGTGATGGTAGTTTATTACACGCAAGCCATGCGGTAGTTAACAATGAAATTCCAGTGCTTGGTGTAAATCGCGGTCGTCTAGGGTTTTTAACAGACATTCATCCGACAGAATTTGATAAGATAAAAGCCATTCTTGATGGAGACTATATACTTGAAAAACGTTTCTTATTAACAGCAACCGTTCATCATCATGGTAAAATTCTAGGCGAAAATAACGCATTAAATGAAGTTGCTCTCATTCCTGATTTAGTACCCCACATGAGCGAATTTGAAATTTACATTAATAATCAATTCGTGTGCAGCCAAAACTCTGACGGATTTATCGTGGCCACACCAACTGGATCAACTGCTTACGCGTTATCAGGCGGTGGCCCTATTTTGCACCCAAGTCTTAATGCGATTGTTATTGTACCCATGTTTCCACATACACTAAGTATGCGGCCAATTGTACTAGATGGCAGTCATGAGGTAACTATTGTGATTACCCCAAATAATACAACCACACCTCGTTTAACCTGTGATGGACAAGCTGCCATCAATACGCCACTTGGAAGTCAGATTACGATACGTAAAAAAACACAAAAACTGCATTTAATTCATCCTAAAGATTATGATTATTACGAAACGTTGCGCAGTAAATTGCACTGGGGGCACAAATTACAATATTATGTTAACTCAAATTCACATCCGCCATTTGGCAACCATTGAAGAGCTACAAATTAATTTTCTTAATGGTAGCACAATGATTACCGGTGAAACTGGAGCTGGAAAATCAATATTTTTAGAAGCAATAGAACTTGCTCTCGGTGGTCGCAGCCGCATTGAAATGATTCGGCCGGGAAAAGAACAAGCAGAAATTAATTTATGTTTTGATATCAATCGATTATCTCCTGCACGTGAATGGCTGATTAAACACGATTTTTTTCAAGATTCGGATGAATGTATTATTCGCAGAATACTGACACAAGATGGGCGAACACGTAACTACATTAATGGTACACCTACAACACTTCAACTTATTCGTGAATTAAGTGAACATTTGTTTCATTTACATGGACAACACGAACAACAAGTGTTGCTTAAAACCGAACATCAACGCGATATTTTAGATCGTTATGCAGAACATGTATCATTAGTAAATGAGATTAAAAAGTTAGCAAACGAATGGAAGCAGTTGGATAAAGAAATAGAAATACTACACAAAAACATTGCTGATCACGAACAGCGTCGCGAATACTTACGTTTCCAAATTGATGAACTGTGTGCTCTACAATTACAAGCGGGAGAATGGGATGAACTAGAAAACGAGCATCGCAAATTAACACATGTGGAAGACTTACTGGAACACATTCAAGAAACATTACACCATTTATGTGAAAACGAACAACATACTGTTTTATCTTATTTAAACAAAATGCGTAAATCTCTTGAAGCTGTTCAACCCATCGATACACGTATCACCACTTGGATTAACATGCTTGCTTCAATCAGCATACAACTCCATGATCTTGAGGGGGAGCTGCGTGATTATTTAGAAATAAATGAGCCTGAACCCGAACGCTTACAACAGCTTGAGCAGCGCGTTAGTCAAATTCTTGACCTTGCGCGCAAACACAAAACACAACCTCATACATTAATCGATTTGTATGAACGATTACAAACCGATTTAAATGCCATGCAAGCAAGTGGCACTCAACTTCAAACTATGGAAACAAAACAAAAAAACATTGCGGTAAAATATCATGAGCTAGCAACTCAATTAAGCAATGATCGAGAACAAGCAGCCAAACAATTATCAAAAGAAATCACATCCACTATACGTTCATTATCATTACCTCATGGCGAATGTCATATTACACTTGAAAAATATGCTCATGAAGAAAATACCGATCCTACCCCATATGGTTATGAAAAAATTAATTTTCTGATCAAAACCAATCTTGATCAACCATTACAACCGCTTGCTAAAATTATTTCGGGCGGAGAATTATCCCGTTTAAGTTTAGCTGTACATCTTGCACTCGCTCATCAGAGCATTACACCTACACTTATTTTTGATGAAGTGGATACGGGGGTGGGAGGTGCAACTGCGGAAAAGATCGGGAAGTTGTTGCGACAACTAGGGAAAACGTATCAGATCTTTTGCATCACGCATTTACCACAAGTTGCAGCTTGCGGCCATCATCACTTGCTGGTAGAAAAACAGGTGGCCAATCAATCGACCCATACACGATTGCGATTGTTAGAATCCGCTGATAAACCCAAAGAAATTGCCCGGATGCTGGCTGGCGAAAAAATCACTGAAACAACGCTCAAACATGCAGAAGAAATGCTGCAAGACATATGCTGATTTTTAGCTTATTTTTTTTGGCACTGTTTACAAATACCATAAATATTCAAACTATGATCCGTAATTGTATAACCTGCTTGTTTAGCTATTTCTTGTTGGCGTTGCTCAATAATCGAATCAACAAATTCTTCAACACAATTACATTTCACACAAACTAAATGATCATGATGTATTCCATGATCCAGCTCAAAAACAGATTGACCTCCTTCAAAATAATGCTTCACAACCAAACCAGCTGTTTCAAACTGCGTTAATACACGATAAATAGTCGCTAAACCAATTTCATCCCCTGACTCAAATAAAACCCGATAAATATCTTCCGCACTAAGATGATGCTCTTTAGCCTTCTCCATAATTTCCAGAATTTTAAGCCTAGGAGTAGTAACCTTTAACCCCACTTTCTTTAAATTGACGTTATCCAATATCGTATGCCTCTATATAATCAGTGTAAGCATCTTGTTATTACTTTTATTTCCATTAAAATAACGCATATTAAATAACAGAGTATTGTATATGAAAAAAACAGCATCGTTTACTATAATTTTTTTAATTTTAATTTTATCGAGTTGTTCATTGTTCCGAGTGCATAAGCTTGATGTTGAACAAGGCAATATTATTACACAAGAAAATATTAATCAACTTCAAAGAGGCATGACAGAATCACAAGTTAAAACGATTATGGGCGATCCTATATTAATCAACGTATTCACACCAAAACGCCTCAATTATATCTATACTTATCAAAAAGGTTATGAAAAAATGATGATTAAACGCGTTGTTTTAATTTTTGATGATGGACGATTACAGGAGGTTATCCAGCCCTCCTCCGCCGCGATTCTTTAGGGTCAATCATTAATGGTCGATAAATTTCCACACGATCACCATCTTGAACTTTGTCACTAAGTGCCGCTCGCTTACCAAAGATTCCGACGGCCTGCTGACATAAATCAATTTCTGGGAAAAAAAATAAAATGCCGGATTGTTGAATAACACATTCAATTGTGGCGCCTTGCTCTATCGAAAGTGTGATAATACGCTGCTGATCTGGTTTGGCATAAGCAACTTCAACCGTTATTTTAGGGTGCATTACCATACAACTCCACTGCTCGTTTGCAAAATGCATCTACTAAAGTATCAGCTATATTTTGAAAAACGGGCCGAAAAACCCGATCAATAAAACTACCCGTAAATTCAAATTCTAAATCAAGGATAACCTTGCATGCATGCTCATCTAAAGCGTGAAACATCCATACACCTTCCATATGCTGCAAAGGCCCCTTCACTAAATTCATATCCATACGTTCATAAGGATAAAGATGATTGCGAGTAGTAAAACTTCTATGAATGCCTTTCCAGTTCACCACGAGTTCCGCTACGACTTCAATATCCGTACGGCTAATCACTTGACTGTGCTGACACCAAGGTAAAAACCTTGGGTAATCCTCAATGTTATTGACTAATTCAAACATTTGTCGTGTTGAATAAGGAACAATCGCATTTCTATTTAGCGTATACATCTTGGCTAGTTCCAAATTTTAAGATTTGCCATTATACTGCGCAACATGAAACAAACACAAAACACAAATACAATGATTACCATCAATCGTAAAGCTTTACATGACTATTTTATTGAAGATCGTTTTGAAGCAGGCGTTGCTTTACAAGGATGGGAAGTAAAAAGTCTACGTGCTGGGCACGTCCAACTGGATCAGGGTTATATCTTATTAAAACGTGGCGAGGCCTGGCTATTCGGCGCATCGATTACCCCGCTAAAAACTGTCTCTACTCATATTACACCTGAACCACAACGCTCTAGAAAATTACTACTACATCAACGGGAACTTAATAAACTATTGGGGTATGTTGAACGCAGGGGTTATACGATCGTTCCGCTTACTCTTCATTGGAAAAACAATCGTGTTAAACTTGAGATGGGTCTTGCAAAAGGTAAGAAATCACATGACAAACGCGCGATGGAAAAAGAACGTGATTGGCAACGAGAAAAACAACGATTATTTAAATTGAAACGCTAGTTTTTAATAATCCTTGATTTTTTTACATAGAATCCCTACCATTTCGTTTTTAAGCTTATACTAGTAAAGGGGGCGAACCTGGTTTCGACGTGGATTACGAAGCTCAAAGTGCATGTCGAGGATGTAACTTACCTCGTAAAAAATGTTACAAAACAAATAGTTGCCAACAAAAAACGCAACTTCGCTAATGATGCTCGCTTCGTAGAAGCTGAAGCAATCGCCGCTTAAACACCGGCATAGCGCCATCCACCGATTGTGCTTGTACGATTGGACGTTTACCGCAAGGCAAACACGGGTGGTCAGATGATACAAGCTCGTGGAATGATCTGCCCGAGATCAAACCACTAAATAAAATGAGGGATCGCTATTTTAACATCCTGCCAATCGGAGGTGAAATAGCTAAATAAAATGATTGGATACACATGTAGACCCAAGAGTAGAGAGTTTGCGGACGCGGGTTCAATTCCCGCCGCCTCCACCAGTTTAAAAAACGATCAAAGACCACGAAAGACCGCCAAATACGAAGGTGGACCCCTTTGTCTAGACAAAGGGGTCCACCTTCTTTCTATATCATCTACTACAGCAGTAGCGGTGACAAACCAACCCCAGGAAACTTGGTGCTTTTTAAAAAAACCAGCTATAGGATTAATAATTTCAGAACTGAATTCACCGTTTTTTCTGGTATCTATCACTACATTTAGAGAAGACGAATCAGCCCCAGTTGCAAAAACATTCAACCCTGAAATTTGCAACTGATCAACTGCCATCGTGCGATAGAAATCAATAATAGCTTCTACACCCATTTCAGTAATTTCTTGATCTTGCAATTCAACAATAATAACTTTACTCATTAGATACCTTTTCACATTCATAAATAATTAATTCATCGTCTTCGTTCGATGGCCGTTGATTATAATCGCCATAACGAGAAATTATTTTAAATCCAGTGTCTTTTAACCATTCATCTATTTCTTTATCTTGATAAAGGCGAACTTGAAAAGTTTCTATTTCTGTCTGAATTTTTTTATTATTGGAAATAAAATCGTAATGACAAATAGTTTGTAAAACTTGATTTTCTTTATGATAAGATGACAGGGTGGTTAATAATATTTTCCCTCCATCTTCTCTATCAACATATCGCTCCTGAGAATTACCCAAATTATTCGGTATGGCTCGTAAAGTTTCTATTTCAAATACCAGTTTTCCATTAGGCAAAAGATGATCGTATAATATTTTTAGGCATTTTTTTGCTTCCTCAATATTAACGATTAGTCCGAATGAACCACTGGGAATAAAAATAAGTGAATAGCGATTTTTAAATGCCATTTGTTGTAAAAACTGCTGGTACAATTTAGGATTTAATTTCTTAGAGTTACATTTTTCTCTACATACAGAAAGCATATACTGTGATGCATCTGACCCTTCAATATCAAATCCTCTCTCTAGGATTGGTATTAAGAATCGACCTGTGCCGCACATAGGCTCAAATATTGGGCCATTGGCTTTTTTTGCATATTTAAAATAAAAGTTCAAAGCATCAGATGACGCTATTGGCTTATCTAAATTGTAATACTGTGTACATAGATTCTTATACGTTTCCATTCATACCTCATCGTCTAGTTCTGCAGCAATTGCTTTAATCATTTTTTTGTCTATTTTTTCTTTTTCTTTATCAACTACTGCCATAGTATTTTGGTTAAACTGAATACCATTTTCACAAGTCCATGAAATTTTATTAAGTAGCGCATACACAAGAACTAACTGTCTTTCTTTTTCACTAAGCTCCAATTCATTCATTACAGCATTTGTGTAAATCTCACCATGATGGGTACCGTACCAACTTAATTTAATTCTCCCAATAGCCTCTAGCGGATCGCCTTGGGTTAAACCATCTAAATCTACTAACCCACTAAATACACCATCTTTTACCATGATATTTCTGGCACTTTAATACCTAACGATGAAGTAAAAAGCACAGCGCTTTAAGCGTGCTTTTCTTTCAAATCTTTGTTGGAGAAAGGCTTGAGGTGAATTTCTAAAGTACAGCCA
>MGXW01000085.1 GCA_001801495.1 Gammaproteobacteria bacterium RIFCSPHIGHO2_12_FULL_37_34 | reverse complement strand
CCCATGATGATTGGTGCGCCTGATATGGCGCTTCCGCGATTAAACAACTGGAGTTTTTGGATTCTACCTTTTGCGTTTACTATTTTAATTATTTCCTTATTTATTCCTGGTGGTGGGCCTAATTTTGGCTGGACCTTATACGCGCCACTTTCTACTCTTTATGGCCCACCTAGCACAGATTATTTAATTGTATCCATTCACTTGATGGGCATTTCCTCAGTGCTTGGTGCAATCAATATTATTGCAACCATCATTAATTTGCGTGCCCCCGGCATGACATGGATGAAGATGCCTTTATTTGTTTGGACATGGTTGATCACTGCATTTTTGCTGATTGGTGCGATGCCTGTTCTTGCAGGGGTTGTAACGATGATTTTGTTTGATCGTCATTTTGGCACGAGTTTTTTTAATGCAGCTGGCGGTGGTGATCCAGTGATGTATCAACATTTATTTTGGTTTTTTGGCCATCCTGAAGTTTATATCATGATTTTACCTGCATTTGGTATTGTTTCTGAAGTGATCCCTACTTTTGCGCGCAAGAAATTATTTGGTTATGAGTTTATGGTGGGTGCAGTTGCTGCCATTGCTATTCTTTCTTATATGGTATGGGGGCACCATATGTTTACAGCAGGTATGGCAGTTGGTACACAGCTTTATTTTATGTATGCAACCATGTTAATTGCTGTACCAACTGGTATTAAAGTGTTTAATTGGGTAGCGACTATGTGGCGTGGCTCGATTACATTTGAAACACCCATGTTATATGCCATTGCATTCGTCATTTTATTTACGATTGGTGGTTTTTCTGGATTAATGCTTGCCATTGTTCCGGCTGACTATCAATATCAAGATACTTATTTTGTTGTAGCGCACTTTCATTATGTATTGGTTGCTGGCGCATTGCTTTCTATTTTTTGTGCCGTTTATTATTGGCTGCCAAAATGGACAGGGCGTTATTACAATGAAACTTTAGGTAAATGGCATTTTTGGCTTACTGTTATTGGAGTGAATTTAACCTTTTTTCCTATGCATTTTTTAGGATTAGCGGGTATGCCACGGCGAATCACCGATTATGCAATACAATTTACAGAATTTAATATGCTGTGTACGGTGGGTGCTTTTATTTTAGGTTTTGCACAGTTTCTTTTTTTATATAATGTTTTTTCAACTATTTTTGGTAAAGGTAAAAAGGCGGATGCCAGAGTGTGGGAAGGCTCGCATGGGTTAGAATGGACTTTAGATTCACCGCCTCCTTATCACAGTTTTTCAACGCCGCCTAATTTGGGCGCTATTTCAACTGAAGTCACAGAGAAATATGAGCATTAACGATGAAAAACCCATCTAACAAATCTAACCGCAATGTTTTACTCATCACCTCTACTGTAGCCATCATCATGTTTGGGTTTTGTTTTGCAATGGTTCCACTATACAGCTTGCTATGTAAAGCAACGGGTACGAATACATCCTCACGGGGTGCAATGCTTATTACACCTGCTATGGCAGATACCATTAGCAAATCAACGGATCTGACGCGTGAGATTACCGTACAATTTACTGCAACGAATCATATGGGTATGCCGTGGGATTTTTATCCGCGGACTAAGGCCATTACCGTTCACCCGGGAGAAAAAGCCAAAATTTATTTTTATGCAAAAAATACGACAACGCATGATATGACAGTTCAAGCTATTCCCAGCATGACACCGCCTGAATCGCTTGGGCATTTACATAAAATTGAATGTTTTTGTTTTCGACAGCAAACGTTAAAAGCTGGTGAAAGCCGTGATATGCCTATGGTTTTCCAAATTGATAGTGATTTACCCAAAGAGGTGCGCGTTATTACGCTTGCTTATACTTTATTTGATGCAACCCCGCTTGTTACACGAAAAGGCAAATCATCATGAAAAAATATCATCCAGTTAAATATTACTATGTAGCAGATCCCTCTTTTTGGCCTATCATTGGTTCGATTGGTTTGTTTTGTACGGTCGTTGGTTTGGTACAAATTTTACATGGGGGTGGTATTGGTCCGTATTTGATGGCAGCAGGTATATTGATATTGTTAACTACAATGTTTGGCTGGTTTGGTCATGTGATTCGTGAAAGTTTGCAAGGCTTACATAGCGAACAGATGGATCAAACCTACCGCTGGGGTATGTTATGGTTTATTGTTTCTGAAATTGCCTTATTTGGCGTTTTCTTTTTTGCTTTGTTTTATACGAGATTGTTTAGTGTGCCTGAATTAGGTGATGTTCCGTTTGCATTTGCAAAAGATTTATGGCTAACCAAAGGTAGCGCAACTCATCAATATTTGTGGCCAAAATTTCAAGCGATTTGGCCGTTGCTTACTAATCCCAATCCACAACTTTACCCTGGTCCGCGTGCTGTGATGGGTACGTGGGGTATTCCTGCTTTTAATACACTTATTTTATTGAGTAGTGCAGTGACAGTCACATGGGCGCATTGGGGATTAAAAAAAGACAACCATCGTCAGCTTATTATTGGTTTGGTTTTAACGATTGTGTTGGGGTTTATCTTTGAAGGATTTCAAATTGGTGAATATTATAAAGCTTATACAGAGCTAGGACTCACTTTAGCAAGTGGTATTTATGGCTCCACTTTTTTCACTTTAACTGGATTACATGCAGCTCATGTAACAATCGGCGCCATTATGCTAACTATTATTTTAATCCGCTGTTTAAAAGGGCACTTCTTACCTGAGCATCATTTTGCTTTTGAAGCAGTATCTTGGTATTGGCATTTTGTTGATGTTGTGTGGTTGTTTTTGTTTGTGTTTGTCTATTGGCTTTAGGCCTGTCATATGGCATGGTTAATTAACGCTGCTCAACTTGATAAATTTCGCAAAAACCAAAAAAATGTTTTGATAGTTGATGCCAGCTGGCATTTACCTAACGAGAATCGTCATCCTAAAGAAGAATTTATTGCTAAACATATTGTCGGCGCCCGTTTTTTGGATTTAGATATGTTCCATGATAAAGAAAACGTATTACCGAATATGCTGATTCGGGATGAAAATCATATTAGTCAAAAAATGTGTGAATTAGGCATTACGAATGAGCAAAAAATTATTTTTTATGATCAAAGTAATTTGCATACCAGTTGCCGTGCCATATGGATGTTTAAAGTATTTGGTTATAACCCTAATCAACTTTATCTCTTAGATGGTGGATTTAAAACGTGGGAAATGTATGGCGGAAAAACTGAAACAGGCGACACACGAAATAGCGTCAGTAAATCTTGTACAATCAATTTCGAATCGCGTTTTATACGCACCTTGATGCAGATGAAAAATAATTTGCATCATCCGACAGAACAAGTGATTGATATGCGACATGCAGTGCGTTTTGCTGGGGGGCTTGAACCAAGGGTAGGTGTACGTTCAGGTCACATTCCAGGTAGTTTTTCTTTTCCTTATTCTACTTTATTTGAACCAGATGGGCGTTTTAAACCCCTAGAAAAAATTCGTAAGCAAATAACTGGAATGGGTATTGATTTGGCTTACCCTGTTGTAACCATGTGTGGATCGGGCGTGACAGCCAGCATTTTGAATTTTGTACTCGATATGTTGAATCACGATCAACACGCATTATACGATGGATCGTGGTCAGAATGGGGCGCATCACAATTATATGTAAGCGAGCACTCCTTGGAAGAAAGGCCAGTGATAAGAAGTGTGGATAGGTAAGCAATTAAAGTTTAAAAATATGGAGCTCTAGATTAGGAATTATTTTGTAATGCTTTTGATTTGCGGTTGCCAGCATGACTCTATTTTCAACAGCAGAAGCAGCGATAATTGCATCACCGGCACGTAGCCCATTCTGCATCGAATATTCTTCGACATAAATAGCAGCCCTGTGCCCGATGTTTTCTGTAAAAGGCACAATTTTAAATCCGAATTGGTGCAAATAATCACGTGTTATGTCTTGTTGTTTTTTAGAATTTGCACATTGTAATAATTCCATATAAGTTTGAACAGAAATCATGCGGGATATAGATTTATCAATTAAACTCGAAGCTTTACCGTTGCCACGTTGTACCCAAATAAGAATATCTGTATCAAATATCATTTGTAACGACCTCCACGAAGCTTTTCCATTTCTTTTGCTACAGATTTTTTCGAAGCAACCATTCCAAAATAAGGGTGATTCTGAGTAGATAGATTTTGAATTCTAGCAGGAGGAATAAGGATACCCTTATGCTTACCATGATATAAAATTTCAATTGTTTCATTACGCTCTAAAGCTTGTAAAATTTCTTTCATGTGATAACGCAAATCGAGTATAGATGCCCGCATAATGGATCCTCTGTTAAAAATGTATAGTTTATATATACATTTTACAATGCGGCGGAAGAAAAATCAAGCTAAAAGTAAGCAATGCTCGTTATTGCGCAAGTTAATTATTTTTTTCGTGTAGTTGGGAATGATGATTGTTTGTCTTCATTAGGTAAAAGTTTTTCTGTTTCCTCTAATACTCTACTATGTCTAATAGAGCTCAAGAAAAGCTTGTCTTTTTCTGTTTGTGCAACCTTTTTAACGTTCACAAGACTCTCCTGAACGTTGTTAAAAGCAGTTTCTACCTCTGCAAATGTCGAGGATGTTGATTGACGCGTTTTTTCGTAGGCCTCATATGCATTTTGAAGTTTATTAAGAGCGTCTCGCTTTCCCTCATTCACTACTGTAGATCTAAGGCCTATTAATTTCTGCATTCTCTTTACACGTTCAGTATCAGCTTCAAAATCGACTATTGATTGAAGTGTTTGTATGGCTTCTTTTGTTGTTATTTTTTGCGCGTCATTAGGATTTCGTCCCAATTGAATTAGCTGCTGTTTTATAATAATTTCTTGTGTTGTTTTAGAAATAGCATTCCAATCAAACTGGCCTGTGCTGTAATCAGGCATCACTATGTTTTTAGCTTGAACATCTTCTTTAGCTTTAGCAGCATCTAAAACACCCTTTCCCATTTCTATACGATCAGTCTCATCATCATCACAAATGACATAAGGTACATTATCCTGTTTTTGTGATTCTATAGCTTGAACAACATCACGTTTTTCAAGTGGAGCGCTATCTACTTTAATTTTATCATAAATCGCGATTTGTTTAATTTCATTATCATTAAGCCCACCGTATTCAAGAACCGCTTGGATGAATGCTTTATAATTTCTACTTACAATTATAATTTCCGCACCTTGTGCTAACATTGTTTTAAGAAAATTAGCTGCACCTGCTACTAAATTCAAACCAGGATTTTTTGAATCGTCGGCATTTAGCTCGCGAATTTTGTTCAACATTTCCTTAGCTATTTCTTCACTGGGGGAATGAGAATTTTCTCTTAGAAACATCAGCCAATTCTTGTTGGCTAGAAAATTAAAAGTTCCTTGTCCACCTTGCCCTGTCAGTGTTCCATCAAAATCCAGATATAGTCGAACAGGAGGTTGTTTTGCTGCATCAGTACGTGATTGCATAAATTAGCCTTTTTTATTAAAACTACTTTAATTATAGAAGAATATTTAAAAAATAAACGGTGATAGATTTCTTAATCTATTCAAAATCTTAATGAAGTGCGATGGGTATGCTCCCATTTACATTGATTATCACCAATTTCATTTATAGCGGATGAAATTTCACAATCAGTAGGGCTAATATCTGTAATGGTTAATTTTTTTAAATCATTTAAAGGGGGTTGAAGAGTCATTTCAAAATATTCATTACCTTCTTTTGTAATCATTTTTTCGATTAAACTAACACGGTAGCCCGCTTTGTAAGCCGCAGCAATTTCTTTAGCAAAAGCAGAAAATTTAGAAGAAGAATCTTGTCGATGAATGTTATCTAGACTAATGTTTGATAAAATAACAAAAGGTCGATTCGCATGAATTTGCGCGAGCACCCAGCAAAGATTAGCATGCCATAAATGTTTATCAGGACTATAACGTTGGCCTGTTTTATCTAAATGAGATAAACCCCCAAATTTAGTTAATATACCACCCCATGATAGTTTAAACAGATCATTTAATTTATAAAGAATAGCTGGTCCATAGTAAGAAGATTGAATGGTAATATAATAAGCGACCCACGCGCTATCTAAATTTTCTTTCGTGTTAAAGAAACCGGATGTGGCGAGTGTAAAAGTTGCTTTGGTAGAGTAAGGCCCTTTTTGATTCGTTTGCACGCATGTTCTAACTGCACGATTGACGCATCTTAATGATAGGCGATCATGCATTTCTAAATAATTTGCAACTAAGCTTAAAGAATAAAAATAATGTTTCATCATCCATTAATTTCGCGTTGCTCGCTTGCGTTCATGTTCCTTTAAAAATTTTTTTCTAACTCGTATAAATTGAGGGGTCACTTCTACTAATTCATCATCTTCAATAAATTCCAATGCTTGTTCTAATGTTAATTGAATGGGTGGAGTTAGAATAATGTTTTCATCTGAACCTGCTGCACGAATATTAGTTAATTGCTTAGCTTTACAAACATTTACAATAAGATCATTATCGCGTGAATGCAAACCCACTATCATGCCTTCATACACTTCCGTTTGCGGGCTAATTAACATACGACCACGTTCTTGTAAATTAAATAATGAATAAGCAAGCGCAATACCTTGTTGATTTGAAATGAGTACGCCATTTTGACGATGTGGAATATCGCCTTTCGCAGCGACGCCATAATGGCTAAAAACGTGATGTATGATACCTGTTCCAGAAGTTAGCGTTAAAAATTCAGTGTGAAAACCAATGAGTGCGCGAGAAGGAATAATATAATCAAGTCGCACACGACCTTTGTCATCGTTTACCATATGTTTTAAATCACCACGACGACTACCAAGTTTTTCCATGATGGCACCTTGAAATTCAGTGGGTACATCGATGGCTAATGTTTCATAGGGTTCTTGTAATTCGCCGTTAACCGTTTTTGTGATGACTTCGGGTCGTGAAACAGCGAGTTCATATCCTTCGCGTCGCATATTTTCAATGAGAATGGATAAGTGTAACTCACCACGACCGGATACTTTAAATTTATCAGGATCACTCGTATTTTCCACACGCAAGGCAACATTGTGTTGCAATTCTTGATACAAACGTTCGCGAATTTTGCGGCTAGTAACATATTTACCCTCTTTTCCAGCAAAAGGAGATGTATTGACTTGAAAAGTCATGCTAACGGTTGGTTCATCAACAGTAAGAACAGGCAAACTTTCCACGCGATTAGGATCACATAAAGTATCAGAAATTTTGAGTTCATCAATTCCTGTAATTGCAATAATATCGCCAGCATTTGCGATAGGTACTTCACTGCGATCAAGGCCAAGGTATTCTAGAACTTGTAGAATGCGGCCTGGGCGCGTGTTTCCTTCACGATCAATGATGGTAACGGGTATGTTGGTTTTAGCTTGGCCCCGGGTAATTCTGCCGATCCCAATCATGCCAACATAGCTCGAATAATCTAACGTGCTAATTTGCATTTGAAAAGGACCTTGCAAATCAACGTTAGGTGGTGGAACATGCTTTACTATTGTTTCAAATAAGGGTGCCATATCGTTGCTGGATTGTTGCAAATCGAGTGTGGCATAACCTAATAAAGCAGATGTATAAACAACTGGAAAATCTAATTGTTCATTGGTAGCGCCAAGATTATCAAACAAATCGAACACTTGATCCATTACCCAATCAGGGCGCGCACCGGGCCGATCAATTTTGTTGATCACGACAATAGGGTGTAAGCCGCGAGCAAATGCTTTTTGAGTGACAAAACGAGTTTGTGGCATAGGACCATCGACAGCATCCACCAAGAGTAATACGGAATCCACCATAGAAAGAATACGTTCGACTTCACCACCAAAATCCGCATGACCCGGTGTATCGACAATGTTGATTCGATAATGTTGCCATTTAATGGCTGTATTTTTAGCGAGAATAGTAATGCCGCGTTCGCGCTCTAAATCATTACTATCCATCATGCGTTCAGTATGAATTACTTTTTTAGAAACGCTAGCTGTTTGTTGTAATAATTTATCGACGAGCGTCGTTTTGCCATGATCGACATGAGCAATAATAGCAATATTACGTAATTGTTCTATCACAATATTCACCTGAGAGAGATTCAAAAAGTGGATAAGTATATCAGAAATAACAAATAAATAAAATTACATATTATATTCAAATTGTTGCGCTTGTTCGTATTCTTCTGGTGTATTAATGTCTAAGGTTTTTTCTTCAGTTAAACATACACGAATGTTATAACCATGCTCAATCACACGTAATTGTTCGAGGCATTCTGCTTTTTCCAGTGCTGTTTGTGGTAGCGTTTGATAAAGCATTAAAAAATCATAGCGAAAAGCATAGACACCCATGTGATGGTAAACGGGGGAAGCAGAAGCAACACGAAAATAAGGAATAGGCGCACGGGAAAAATAAATTGCATGACCGTATATATCGGTGATTACTTTAACGGTGCCTGGTTCATGGTAGTTGTTTTGATGATCTAAGGGAAATGCAAGGGTAGTCATTTCGGGCGATTCACCTGCCAAATAAGGCGCTACTAATTGTCGTAGCATACTAGGTTTAATAAAAGGCTCATCGCCTTGCAAATTAATGACGACATCTATATTGGAATAATTTTTTGCAACGGCTGCCACACGTTCTGATCCCGTTTTTAAATGAGGATCAGTCATTTCTACTTTACCGCCTAATTTTGTTACTACAGTTGCAATTTCTTCACTATCAGTTGCGACGATCACATCTGTTAAGAAATCCGAGCGCGCAGCATTTTCATACGTCCATTGAATCATAGGTTTGCCTTGAATAGGCAATAAAGGTTTTCGCGGTAGGCGTGTGGATTGAATACGGCTTGGAATAACGCAGAGAATTTTCATGAGGGCTTTGAAGATTGTCTCAAGTATAAAATAATGTTTAAATTTAAGGGGACTATGATAATATATACACCCATTACATTTCAAGAATGATCGAATTTTTTAATGGAATTAATTATATATGAAAGAAAATAAAACATATCCTTCTTCACAGGAACCTACTGATTC
>MGXW01000084.1 GCA_001801495.1 Gammaproteobacteria bacterium RIFCSPHIGHO2_12_FULL_37_34 | reverse complement strand
CAAATTGAAGCTGTTTATTCATTATTTAATCGGCATCATACCATGATCGAATTTCTTTCAAGTTCAACCAACCATGAAAATAAAATATCATTGCATGAAGAACTGTATCATGCTATGTCAATCAAATCGAATCATCAATATGTACAAAAGGCCGAACAGAAATGCCGTTCGCGATTTGTTCGTTTTCTTGAATTTTTTGGCTATCCGAATAATAATTTTGAACATGGGCATCTGCAACAGATCTTTAAAATGTTAAAAGCATTTCAACCTCTTTCAGCAAAAGATTATTTGGAATTATTACAACACTTATCATTTTCTATTTATAAATTACGAACCACACCCAATAGTTATATCGATCGTCATCGCGCAGATGCTATAGAAAAACTTTGTTATGATCTAATCGAGACGCATTGTCTCTGTCCTATTGAACGACTACCTTTAAACTTTAGCGCGGAACAATTAACAGATATTAAAAATATTGTTTTTGCTATTAATAAATCAGACAGCAACAAAAAAGCTATAAAAATATCGCAACAGCTTATTCAACGTATCCAACATCTACACGGTTCGCCTGACAATGACGATCGATTATTGCTGAGCACAACCAAACAAACAGATACGAGCCTAATGACCCATGGCGCTTATACAGCAAAAGATACTATAAAACTCGAAACATTTAAAAAAGCATTCATTCGAACAATGACTTCCCATACCATTGCCCAATATGCAATTAGCAGTGGACAATTGCAAACCATGCCGGGTGTGCTGACTCAAACAGCACTATTATCCGAAAACACGTTGATTCCTTGGGGTGGTTATGCCTATGGAGTAGCTTGGCGCACAGAGCAGAAACGAGATCAATATCAATCGCAAAATATTATCAAAAATATGCCTCCACTCACCCAATGGATGGTATTAATTGAAAAAGACCTTGCACCAACATTAGCTCATATTTTTCATCAGCAAATTATCAACATGAAAAATTCTGTTGATATAGAGCATTTTGCTGAGTTTTGTCAAATACGCATGTTTGCTGCTCTTAAGCAAAGCCGACAAGATTGGGCGGAAGGGTTAACCGATGAACAATTTTTAATTGCAGCTATCTTTAAAATGCCAAGCAAATTAACTTTTATTCCATTTCGAACAGATCATTATCATCAACAAAATGATTCTTCGTTATTTGGAAAATCTAATTTTCAAAAAATGGTAGGTAGTGTAGCATTCATTGCAAATCAATCAGATCACCATACAACCAAAAATTCGTTGCATGACCCTCATTCAACGTCAACAACTAATATTTATATCGGATTAAAACCAATACAGCAATCCAAAAAAGTGGATCCTACCCATAAAAGCCAAATCAAAAAAACGGTACAAAAATATGGCGTCGTTGATTTATCAAATACAAACAACTCATTATTTGCTCACCAATTAGCAAGTATTACTGCGCGAACAAAGGTACTCCCCTCCGATCCTATTCTTTGTAAAGAATTTCATCATACCCAAAAAGCACTCGGGGATTTTCTTCAAGAAAAACAGGCTGAATTATTGTATCCTATAAACGCGAGTATCGTTTAAGCTTGTAGAGCTAAGCTATAGATTTTTTTGTTGATAAAAAGCGGACAGGATGTCCGCTTTAACAAAAAATCCGAAAGGGATGAGTTTTTTGTGGTTATCAACAAAAAAATCTATAGCTTAGCTCTACAAGCTTAAACGATACTTATGTTATGAGTATCACTTAACATTTAGAACTTCGTAGAATACTTATGGCAAAATCTAAAACCAATTTTTGCTGCCAAATGTGCGGCACCCTGTACCCCAAGTGGACTGGGCAATGCAGTGGATGTAACGAATGGAACACTATTGTCGAAGAAATCATTACTCCTATTACCTCACGTTATCAAGGGTATGCGAGCAATGAATCTACCATTGTTCGCATGCTAGATATCACATTACACGATGAAATTCGTCAATCAAGTGGTCTACATGAACTAGATCGTGTATTAGGCGGCGGCATCATCATGGGATCCGTTATTCTCATTGGCGGTGATCCTGGTATTGGTAAATCGACTATTCTATTACAAGCCATTGCTCATCTTAGTCAAACATTAAAAGTGATGTACATCACCGGCGAAGAATCTTTACAACAAATCACGTTACGTGCTAGACGCTTAGGATTACAAGAAAATCATCTGTGGGTACTTGCTGATACTCAAATTGAAACCATTTTAAGCCATGTGCAAAAAGAAAAACCACGCGTGATTGTCATCGATTCCATTCAAACCATGCACACTGCATTGTTATCTTCAGCACCAGGTTCGGTTGGCCAAGTTCGTGAAAGCGCGATGCAATTAGTTCATTATGCTAAACAAACCGAAACCGCATTATTTTTAGCAGGCCATGTAACCAAAGAAGGAAATTTAGCTGGGCCACGTGTCTTGGAACATATGGTGGATACAGTGCTTTATTTCGAGGGAGAACAAGATAATCGTTATCGTATCATTCGTGCTGTTAAAAATCGTTTTGGTGCAGTCAATGAATTAGGTATTTTTGCTATGACTGAAAAAGGGTTGCGGGAAGTCAATCATCCTTCTGCTATTTTTCTTTCGCGTTATTCACAACCAGTTGCAGGTAGCATCATTACTGCAACCAAAGAAGGTTCGCGCCCATTGTTAGTTGAAGTACAAGCACTTGTCGATCAAAGTCATATAGGTCATCCTCGCCGGCTTGCAGTCGGGCTTGAAACTCAACGTTTATCTATGCTCTTAGCCATTCTCAATCGCCACAGCGGTATTTCTACTCATAGCTTAGATGTGTTTTTAAATGTGGTCGGTGGATTACAAATTTTTGAAACTGCTGCTGATTTACCAATTTTATTTGCAATTTTATCTAGTCTTCGCAATCATCCGTTGCCATCTGATATGATCGCATTTGGCGAATTGGGTCTTGCTGGTGAGATTCGCCCTGTACCCGGTGGGCAAGAACGTTTAAAAGAAGCTGCCAAACACGGATTTAAAACTGCTATTATTCCTCAAGCCAATTATGTAAAAAAATGTTCTGAAGATATGCGTATCTTGCCTGTTCAATCACTAAAAGAGGCAATTGAGCAAATAAGCTTAGCTTAATAAATAATTTAATAATGTCGCCAAGCGATACCCAGCTAAAGCAACCTGTCGTTCTGCAATTTTTCTTCCTGTCTTAAGATAATCATTGTTTGGTGTCTGATTAGCAGAAACGGTATAAACATAACCTTTTGCATTTACCATACCTTCTTGCACCCAATGATTTAAGTCAAGATCACTCACTTGCTTGCCGAAATAAGCTTGAGGATATTTATCAGTAATTGCCGCTGTTAATACTTCCGCATTTTCTAGAGTTGCACTTTGATCAAGTGTCCCTAAGCCATTATCCCAAAAGCGATGTAATTTAATACGCTCATTATTATAGCGAATAAAATATAAGTTTCCTCCTTGATCACCGTTTGGATAAGCTGCGGATAAATAACTCACTGTATGCAGCGGTTGGTGGATATCACCTACTATATGAATTAAAAAAGCAAGAAACCGTGCTTGTTCATACGAGTTAGTATATTTATATTTAATAATGGGTTTGATATTGTTAATCGCCCATACAATATTATCTGTATCTATTATATTTTTTAATTCCGAACCATCATCCGTAAATGGTACATCAATATAATGCCAGTGAGTAAATGTTTCTATTTTTTGTGCGCGTAGCGTATCAGGCCAATAAGCCATTTGCAAAAAAGAAGCCATACTTGGATATTCCAAACCAAAATAAGAAACTATTTTGTCTACTTTTTTCTGAACGTGCGGTTCAAGATGTTGATAGGCGATATTAGCAATCACCATATGGCCTAATGGATTCCAAGCGTAAGAAAATAATGGTGTCCAATATAAAAAAAGAATGAAAAGTTTTTTTATAAAATAATTATTCATTACTACCTCACCTCTATCTTCGGCCTTGGTGTCATACGCGTTAAAATTTCATAAGCAGTCGTATGACAATGTCTCGCTACCCGTTCAACGGGTAAACCAGATCCCCATAGAATAACTGAATCACCTAATTTTGCCTCAGGTAGATCGCCCAAATCTACAGTAAGCATATCCATCGATACTCTTCCTGCTAAAGGACATTCCACTCCTCGTACTAATACGGGCGTACCGTTTTCAGCAAATTGGGGATATCCATCACCATAACCTACACCCACCACACCAATCACTGTATCTTTCGGTGCTATCCATGTACCCCCATAACCAACTTTGCTTCCTTTTTTTACTTGATTGATTGCAATCAATTTAGAATGCAAAGTCATCACAGCTTGCAAATGGTGATCGCTTCCTATTTTGTTTGAAAATGGGGAAGCACCATATAGCATCAAACCTGGACGCACCCAATCACCATAAGCATTTTCCCAAGCAATAATGCCTGCTGAATTAGCTAAACTGCGAAAACCAGATAAGCGCGCTGTCACTTGGTTGAATAATTCGATTTGCTGTATCGTTGCATTACTACTCTTATCGTCTGCTTCGGCAAAATGGGTCATGAACCCAAAGGGTTTTTTAACAGATGCAATAGATAATAAACGTTGATAGAGAGAATGGATTGCCTCAGGAGCAAACCCCAAACGACACATACCCGTATTAATTTTAAGCCAAATCGACAAAGGCTCAATGTGCGCTTTTTCTAAAATTTCGATGTGCGGTAAATGATGAATCACTAAAGTAAAATGATGTTGCACCGCTTCTATTAATTCACCTGGATTAAATAATCCTTCGATTAACACTATGGGTTTCGTAATACCCGCCTCACGTAAGGTGATACCCTCATCAAGTGAAGCCACACCAAAGGCATCCGCTGAAGATAATGCCTGTGCTACCCGCACTATCCCATGACCATAGGCATTTGCTTTGATCATCGCAATGACTGATCGCCCACGTGCCAACTCATGCACTCGCTCAAGATTATTCTTAAGCGCAGCAAGATCGATAGTCATATAAGTGGGACGACTCATAAGAGCTCTATGGCTTAATAACCAGGCTGGCGAATAAAACTTTCAAAACAAGTATATTGGCCCATAAAAGTTAAAATGATTTTACCAATTGGGCCATTACGTTGTTTAGCAATAATAATTTCTGCTGTTCCTTTATTAGGGCTATCTTCATGATACACTTCATCGCGATAAATAAATGCAATGAGATCGGCATCTTGTTCAATTGCTCCGGATTCACGTAGATCGGACATCACAGGACGCTTATCCGCCCGTTGTTCCAAACCACGATTCAATTGTGAAATTGCAATAAGCGGAACTTTTAATTCTTTTGCTAATCCTTTTAAAGAACGTGATATTTCTGAAATTTCAGCGGTACGATTTTCATTGTGCCCTGGTACCTGCATCAATTGTAAATAATCAACAACAATCAAACCGAGTTGTCCTTGTTCTTTTGTCAAACGCCGCGCGCGCGCGCGCATTTCGGCTGGACTAATCGCTGGTGTATCGTCAATATAAAATGGTGCTTCTGATAACATGCTCACCGTAGAGCTAATACGAGGCCAATCTTCATCTGCTAATTTACCTGTTCGAATCCGCAATTGATCAATGCGGCATAAGGATGATAGCAAACGCATAACAATTGCTTCACCCGGCATTTCCATACTAAAAATCAACACAGGCAAACGACTTTTAATTGCCACATGTTCAGCAATATTCATTGCCAAAATGGTTTTGCCCATAGAAGGTCGTCCAGCAATAATCACTAAATCAGCTGATTGCAATCCTGATGTCATTGCATCTAAATCTTGATAACCGGTTGGAATACCAGTAATAGGCGTATTAGAATGAAAAAGAGTATCAATTTTATCCATTGTTTTAGCAAGAAAATCCTTGATGTTCACTGGACCAACACGTGACCCCTGATCAGAAATGGAGAAAACACTACGTTCAGCTACATCTAATAGTTCAGTAATACTTCTACCCTGAGGAGAGAAAGCATTTTCTGCTATTTCACTTCCAACAGTAATTAATTGACGCAAGATAGAGCGTTCACGAACAATATCAGCATAAGCAACAATATTGGCTGTACTAGGGGTATTATTAGCTAGTTCAAAAAGATAAACTTCCCCACCAATTTGATCTAGTTCATGCAGTTCTCGTAAAATTTCAGAAACAGTTAATACATCTAGAGGCTTGTTTTGCCCAATTAAACGCATCATGACGCGATAAATCAAACGATGCTCATGGCGGTAAAAATCACTTTCACGTAAACAATCAACAACTTGATCCCAAGCACGGTTATCTAGCATTAAACCACCCAGCACCGATTGTTCAGCTTCAATGGAATGAGGAGGAACTTTAGTGGTAATAGAAGTGATAGATCGAGCAGAAGAACGTTTGGTTAGTAAAGTATCCGTCATGTTATTTTTGTTACATCCTCTTCAATCCCTCTTATCCCTCAGCCACAATGCTAACCTTAATCGTTGCCGTTACACTACTATCAAGTTCAAGTGTTAGTTCATATTCCCCAAGCGCGCGTAAAGCACCTTCTGGCATATTAATTTCTCGTCGTTCAATGCTCACACCCGCCACACTTATTCGTTGAACAATATCGCGCACCGTAACAGAACCGAATAACTTCCCTTCTTCACTCGCTTTCATAGTAATAACAATCGCTGGTAAAGCTTGAATAGCCTGCTGTCTTGCTATTGCTTGCGCGAGACGTTCGGCAGCTAATCGTTCAAGTTCAGCTCGACGTTCCTCAAACCGAATGATGTTTGCCTGAGTAGCATAAACCGCTTTATTTTTTGGAATTAAATAATTCCTAGCAAATCCAGGTTTCACTCTAACCTTCTCACCAAGATCCCCTAAGTGACGTATTTTTTCAAGTAAAATAATTTCCACAGCATCTACCTCTTTAGTTCTAAATCATTCGCTCGTTTAAAATTCTTCAGCGCAAATCCAACTTTCTAAAACGGCTACGTATATCTAACCAAATATCAAATAAAGCCAAAATAGCTACTAATACAATACTTGCCGGTATCGACAAGAAGAGTATCATATATAAAACTAACAACCAAAACCAGGCACTTTTAGATTGCATCAAACGAAATAAATAATGTATTAAACTCAACCCTGCCGCACCAAATAATACATAGAGAACAGGCGTGATATCTAACACTACACTATTGCCCATATAAGCAAGTACTAAACTAGCAGCAAACAGTATGCCCGCCAATCGACTTAATCGAATAGCTTGTAACTCTTTATGCAAACTTCCTGGGTGAAAAAAAATAGTTTGCCACCAACGCGCAAGAATTAATTGCAAAATAGCATTAAACAAAACTCCAACGACAATGGCTCCCGTTACGTATTGTTTGGTGATATTAATTGTCTCAATTTGTAATTCGGGCGATCCTACATGGCTTTTCCATAACCCAGGTAAAGCTTGGTTGTAATATGCCTGAAGTTGCACACCCCACCACTCAGCAATATTAGGATAAAGTAAGTGAACCACACTAATCACTAATACACCTAACAGTGCTGCAATTTGTAACAGTTGACTCCAACTGGATCGTTGCCGCAACATAACAGCAAAAATCCATGTTAATACATTACTCAACATAGCCACACTCATTGCAACCCACATAACAATAGGAGCCATGGTCCGATAATGCTCGGAAAAATAAAAGCTAGCTACATAAGGCAGCGTCGCAAAAATCGCTAATATTCCACCTTCTACAACACTTTTACGTAACGTCACTAAAGCAGCAATTAAAATACCAATCATGCCAAAAACAGGAATGAATGTGCTTAAAAAAACAAATGCTATTGTTTGCCAGCGATTTTCGAGTATGTAATTTGTAAAGCGCTGTAACCACATAAATTTAGTGTCTATCGCAAAAAGGTAACAACGCAATGTAGCGTGCTAATTTCACTGCTTTTGTTAGCTTACGTTGATAATGGGCTTTTGTACCAGTAATACGACTGGGTACGATTTTCCCATTCTCCATGATGAATTTTTTAAGCAAATAAACATCTTTATAATCGATGTCTTTAATTTTATTTGCGCTAAAATAACACATTTTTTTACGACGAAAATGAGCTGCCATATGTTTTTCCTATTTATCTGCGTTAGTTTGGGCTTCAGCTGATTTTGCTTTGCCACGAGACGAAGCATCTTTTTCTTTGTCAGCAGAAAAGCTTGATTCTTGTTCTTCACGACCTTCTTTTTCTTTAGAAATAGGTGAAGGCTCAGTAATCGCTCGGTCAAGTCGCAAAACCATATGACGAATAACAGCATCATTGTAACGAAAATTTTCTTTTAATTCATTAATAGTGGACTGATCACATTCCATATTAATAAGCACGTAATGAGCTTTCATGACCTTATTAATAGGATAAGCAAGAGGTCTGCGACCCCAATCTTCTAAACGGTGAATTTTGCCTTTGTGTTGAGCAATCAAACTATTATAGCGTTCAATCATAGCAGGAACTTGTTCACTTTGATCTGGGTGAACAAGGAAGATAACTTCGTAATGTCGTGTACTTTCAATCATTTGTTTCATAATTTCCCCTTACGGATGAAAGCTTTATCACTATTGATAAAGCAAGGAGTAAAGCAAGTCTTCATTTCGAACCGCAAATTGTACGCGAAAACAAAGCTCTATTTCAATGGAACAATGAAAATTTACTCTATTTCATCTTATCCAGGCCCTATTAGGTTAAAAATTGAGCAGAATAATGATTTATACTTTGAGTTAAGAGGTATCGCTCTATGGGAAAATTAAAAGACATTAGCAATACAATTAAAAACTTACAAGATCAACTTCCTCAATCGTTGTCGAGTAGAAACGAGCGAAATCTCTTAACGATACTTGCAGATGGTATACAAGATAATATATCTACTCCAGAATTATTAGCAAAAATTTTTCTTTTTCAAAAAATTACATTTTATAAAAACTATGTGGCATCATTTTTTGGTCCTAATCGGAGCATACAACTTACGCAGCTTGAAATGATTGATAACCTCATTCGAGAACTTGCACTTGAAAATCTGGTGAAGCCACAAGATGATGTGGTATTTCAACTTCCAGAAGAACTGATGAAGCAGATAGATGATATTCGATTCGAATTACTTGATATTTATGATAAACGAAGCTATCAAACTGTAATCACTTATCAACAAACAACTTTAGATCAATCGAATATCTTCGATAAGTACAACGAATCCAGTAAAAGTTCAACGTATTATGATGGTGATTTAGTAATAGATTTTATACGAGGTGGCATACAACTGGTAGATGAGGAAAAAAATACAAGCTTATCTGTTAACGATTTAAAAGAAGATGACAAGGCAGATGCCACCCGAAAAGAACTTCTTCTTTTTACTCGTGGTGATAAAGCAAAAGCTGATATTTTAAATCGTTTTTGTCATCAAATGTTAGAAGCTGTTGTAATGGAAGAATATAATAATAACTTTAAACTTGATACAGGAAAAGCTTGCTCAGCAATCTCTCCGCAATCGTGGCAGCATACCCTCATTCGTGATAAAAGTGGGGAATTGTACACCGACATCAAATTGGTTTTTAATAATATCATGTCATCTGAAGGAAAAATCCTGGTAAAAAACGAAAATACACTTGATCCTGTAGGTTGGGATAAAATGATTGAACTAAAAAATCCCAATCAAAAAATAGTTCCGCCACTTATTGAAATAAGCGCGCGAGCTCAATTGATCCCCACACCATCTACTCAAAAAAATGAAACGAAAGAAAACCCTTATTGCATGAAAATGATACATTACCAAGTCATTCTCCATCTACCTGACATCGTTCCTAAAGATAATATTGCAACCACGGCAACGATAACAAATGAAAAAATTAAAGAATCACAAGAAGTAACCCCCGATATAAAATCAACACCCCAACCTTAATCTGGGCTCTTCTTTAACCTGATCCTTATATGGATTTAGAAATTCTTGCAATGAAGATTTGTTAATATAACTTATAATATGTTGAGCTTTAATGGGTACCAGCCATTGATATTGAGCTTGCTCCAAGGCAGTGATGTTAAAAGGTAGCTGATTATTTTTACGATCATCTTCACTTTTTATTTTTAATATATCTAACCATGATAACCGAACTTTATAACAACCATGCGCCTTTGTTTTATGTTGAAACAGATGTTCTTTATTAAGATAAAATCTATTGTATAACAATGTGGAAGAACACCCATTCCAACTACTGATACATTGCAAATCGGAATTTGAATATTGCTCACACAGAGGTAGATAAAACTCCCGTTTTTCACTAAGCCATTGATACAAAACTCGATTCGTTTGGCTGAGTGCAATCACACTCGCGCATGGCAAAAAACTACATATTCGGTAAATATCATTACATCGTAGATCAAAAAAAGTGAACACCTTATTTACCCCTTTTACTTGACAAATTCCACAAAAAACCTCAAAAATATGCCTCTTTCCTTATAAAAGACGGCTACGTAGCTCAGCTGGTTAGAGCGCGGCACTCATAATGCTGAGGTCGGTGGTTCGAGTCCACCCGTAGCCAATCCCCATAAAGCTTGCTTTCGGATGAATTATCAATTGTTGCTAGCGAATTGCTTAGCATACTGATATGATTGTTGGTATTGTAGCTTCCCTCTTCTTAAGTTTTTGTATGAGGGTTGTTTTAACTTCTGAGCAAATAGCAGCATATTCTACGATTGAGGAAGTAAATAAGCCGGTCCAAATGAGAAGCTCCGCTCAATTCCGTAAGCAGCAAGCACTTCATCCAGTACCGGCTTTTTTATTAAATCTTCGCATACTGCATGGCATAAATTTTAACTTATACCCAAACAATATCTGCATCCTGCATAACATGCGCTAGAGTACGCCCTTTTATAGAAATTGCAAATAAATTTTTATACTGCATAGCGAAAATAAATTATAATTAAAAGTAGGAGCGCGTTGAAAAAATGGTAGAATATTCGCATTTTTTTCAGCTCTACAAGATACGCTCTATTTTTCTTCTTTCTTCGGATTTTCTTTTTCTTTCATACCATATTTTTGACGGAAACGATCCACACGGCCAGCGGTATCTACTAATTTCTGGGTACCCGTATAAAAAGGATGACATTTTGAACACACTTCCAAAGAAAGCTGTTCTTTGCCTATTGTTGAGCGAGTAACAAAAGTGTTACCGCAGCTGCACACCACTTTTACTTCTTTATAAATTGGGTGAATATCTGATTTCATACCGGCTAACCTCATAAATGAGGGAGGAATCATACCTAAAAACAAGGGTATTTAGCAAGTAAAAAAACTATTTTAGACCAAGCGGCTCCCGCTAACCTTACGCGATGGGGTGATCCAAACAATTGAAGGCCTTCCCGCATTTGTAAGCGGGAATGGCTGTTTTAGATCCTAAATTGCTTATAGTTATTTGTAACTTGGTAGATAGCATCTATCTCTCTTTGGTTATTGGAAAAAATAGAGTTCGACTGCAAATATCTATCATGGGTGATGCTTAACCTGCCCAAAACATGCTGAATGGGCCTAGGAAATCGATAAGAAATTCCAATCAATTCCTGCATGGATTGCTCTAAATTAAATGTTTTAATTTTCTCATCCAAATAACCATAACGCAACCCAATAAATTGCGCACCATATTGCGTCACCACCTTCCCTACGCTAACAAGATATTTAGCTTTGTCATCCACCATTACTACATGTTCTGGGTAAAATTGCTTATAGTTAAAAAACTCATTTAAACACTTCCCCTTATCTGCGCCATCACAAAAAATAATGCCCTCTCTAAAAGTAGGAGAATAGCGCTCATGCCTTGGTAACGCGATAAAATCATCACTCCATTGCTTAGAAAAGTGTATGCCTATTTTATTGAGCTGGCTTAAAGTAGGCTCACTAATTTTAGAACCACGTGTGGTTAATGCTAAAACAGGTATACTAAGATCTTGGAGAATCTGAATAATGCGTATCGCTTCTTTTTGCACTGCTCTCAAATCAATATGAAATTGCACCTCATGATAAATGCTAAGAACTAAACTAGCCGCCTCCGCACTATCCACAACCATCTTGGCCGCATATTGACTTAAACTGACAAACCACTGATCACCACCCATTTCTTGGGTAGATTCAACTAGTGTATTATCAAGATCAAAAATAACAAAACTGTTACAGCTCGTGTGTGTTAGAACATCACGAATATGTTTGCTTTCTATCATACGAATTTCGTTATTATTTCCTTGTTGCTTTTTTACTTTTCTTTGAAACATACTATCCTCCTTGAAGTGAATTTTATATCCTAACAAATCGCGTCTGAAAATTCCATTTTTTGAGGCAATACCTCAGAACCGATGCATGAAGGAGCAATCTATGTTCTCTGAAATTCGTAAACGTGCTAAAAAAGCAGGGCACGCACCCGGAAGCGCACTATATACAGGCGAACCTGTAAATACAACACCGCAAATTACGGTGGTTACTTACAATGCCAAAGATTATCAGCAAACATCTAGCACGCGCTTAGAAGATTGTTTTACTGAACAAAAACAAGATGCCATAACCTGGATAAGCATCGAAGGATTACACGATACTGCTTTAGTCAAGCAAGTGGGAAAATTATTCAATCTTCATCCGTTAACCATTGAAGATATTTTAAACATTGATCAACGTCCAAAAGTAGAAGAGTTTACTGGTTACTTATTTATAACAGTAAAAGTATTGTTGTGGCAGCAAGCAACCACCACATTTGGTGTACAGCAATTAAGTTTGGTACTTGGAAAAAACTTCATTTTGTCCTTTCAAGAATTGGATACGACTCTATTCGATGCCATTTGCGAACGATTAAAAAGTTCCCCCAATCAACGTCTACGCAAACAAGGTGCTGATTATTTAGCCTACCGATTAATTGATACAGTGGTTGATGCTTATTTTGTGGTTCTTGAAGCATTAGGTGAAACCATTGAACAAGTTGAAAAACAAATTATTACTGCTCCCACACCTCACAACACTCGAACCATCTATCGTTTAAAACAACAATTATTGTTATTACGAAAATCTATTTGGCCGATGCGAGAAGCAGTTAATCATTTAATGCATACCGAAGATAATTTAATTACCAAATTTACTCGGGTATATATGCGTGATGTGTATGATCATACCATGCAGGCCATTGACGCACTCGAAATCTCTCGTGATATGCTATCCAGCATGTTAGATATGTATTTATCTAGTCTAACTAATCGCATGAATGAAATTATCAAAACACTCACTATTATCTCTACTATTTTTATTCCTATCACTTCTATCGCCAGCATTTATGGTATGAATTTTACTTACATGCCTGGCTTACATTGGCCATATGGTTTTGCATTTATTATGAGTATGATGGGATTGGTTGTCATTGCAATGATGCTCTATTTTTGGAAACGAAAGTGGGTTTAGAGAAGAAATATGCAGAATCCCATGCCAAGTGTAACATTGGAGCTTACATCTTAAAGTGTGTCAGATCACCTGTCCATAAACTTAGATTTTTTTTTGTTGCTGCATTAATCATTTCTGTACGACCAAAAAGTGAGAAGGCCACTAATTCTCCTTTTTTTTCTGTACAGAAGCCAGTTGAATCAAATGCATAATTCGAAGCTTCATTACGTAAGGTATCTAAAACAGTCGGCTTTTTAGTTTTGAGTGCAACCAGTCCAAATTCAGACATACCTGGGTGTAAAATACCATCAGCGTCAGGATATTGATGCAACCGCAATGCTTCGCGCGAAGCATTGCGGCCTAATTCTATCGTAGCTTTCACTAAAGAATAAATTGAATCGGGTATGGATAATTTATTCGACAATACAATAGAAAATTTTTTTTGCTCTTCAGTAAATGTTGCTGCCTCAGGGTATGAAATTGGAGCCGTAAAATCAAAAATCGCTTGTTGTTGACTAGAAATTGACTCTGAAATCGCTAATTGTTGATAGCCTACATTGCCAATCAATTGTTTATCAAGGAAGATAAGATCTTGATCTTGTGCGCAAGCGCAAACTGCAAAATAACAAATTTCAGATTCTTTGGTAAGCTTTGTTTGAATTTCATGATCTTTAGCAGTTCCATCTGTTGTTGTGTGTGCAAAATCAGCAACTACGCAAGACTGATCTGATAACTGCTGATGTAGTTTAGAAACCGCATGCCTAAAATCATGTAACAAAGAAGTGGGTGCGGTATAAAGTTGAATGATGGGTAGTTTGCCATGCGGAAACCGGGGAGCAATTCCAATTGCCATATGACCAATTGCATTTAAGACTTTGCCGAATGGTTTAATATCTTGGTTGAGTATAATAAGTAATCGCTTCATGAGTTCTGCGCCCGAGGTTGAGAAAGCACCTTAATAGGTTGTTTTTCCTTGCTTGAAATAAATATACCAGAAAGAATTAATAAAGCACCAATCACCTCGGCACTCGTTAACCATTGTTTATAAAAAATTAATGCTAATATAGAAGCAAACAACGGCTCGTTTAATTCGAATAGCTGCACGGTTGTCGCACTTGTAAGTGATAGTGCTTTTGTCGTGCAATAAAAGCCGCCTATTGTAGATGCTACGCCTAATAATGCAATATAACCCAAGCTATTTAAGGAAGGTATTTCTAAACCAAAAATCAAGCAGGAAAGAAATAGAAACAAGCTGCCAAACAAGAGCAACCACCATAACATGGCAAGACCATGAAAATTTGCCGGGTTCTTTTTATTTAATACTAAAAACAACCCATATCCACATCCAGCAATTAAAGCAAACACAAACCCTGCATTAAAATCAAAATGGCTATTGCTTGTCGTATGAAAAACAAATAAACCTATTATTGCTAATAACATACCCAATGAAGAAATTAACGTATGTCTTTTTTTTAATATGAGTTGAGAGGCAACGAATGTTGTTATGGTTGACATACCAAGCACGCTAAAGGTAACGACTGAAATATTATTGTAAAGATATGCTCTAGTTTCAAAAAAATATAAGAGAAATATTCCACAAAATGCAATTAAAGCTATTTTAGCAGTATGTGGTAGTAAATTAATGCATGCTTGGCGTTGGTCAAGATAAAACATTATCCAGATGGAAAGTGCTATAAAAGCAATTAAACACTTGTAAAAGGCTACGCCACCCGCTGAAAGACCCGCTGCAAAAGCACCTAAACTAAATACACCAACAAATGCGTTTAAAATTGCTGCTAATAACGCATATAATACACCGCTATTCATATTGGATATCCCCCTGTTTGTTAACAACAGGATTCATTAAAAATCTTTTAACTAATGATAATTGATTATTGCTAGACGCAAATATTCCGCCCATATTTTCATTCCATTTTGCATATTGTTGATCATGACGCATTATTTGATGAGCTTTTTTCAAATTCCAGTAAGGCATGCTTGCTTGCAAATGATGAACTAAATGATAATTCTCATTATGAGTATTAAACAGGAAATGTTCTAACCAGTGGCTAAATCGATTACGAGACATATATAACTCATTATTATTGATACGTATCATTGGATAATGTTCCGCTAACTCATTAAACCAACCAAAAACGACAGAAGTGCTGACCAAAGGTATAAACCAGAGTAATAACAAATAGTTAAGCACATCAAAATAATAGCAAACAGCTATTATAACACACCATAAAACCAGCATTTCTAAAAAATTTTTCAAATGTTTACGCTTTGGTATTAAGCGATGTTTAATTAAGTAATAGCAGTAAGACCCTGATTGACAAAGAAATAATGGTTTAAGAATATAACGCCTAAAGAAACCAAGGCTTCCTGTATAATTATATAATTTTTGTTGAATATGATATTGATAATCAGGATCTTTACTTGGGTCACCTAAATAAGCATGGTGTAATTTAACGTGTGAATCCCGGTATGTATCAAATTCTTGTAAAATTAAATAGCCTGATAAGTACGTACCAACGAATCGATTCAAATGACGGTGTTTTGCCAAACAAAGATGCGCGGCTTCGTGCAATAATGTGGCTAACGCACGCTGCCTGGAACCAATTAAAATAACGCTGAGCAGATAGCACCAAGGCTGTAAGTAAAATAACAGAATAGCAATGGCTATGATAGCATAATCATATAGTGTGCCGATGATACAATGCCAATTATCTAGTTCTCTGAGTGGAATAAGTTCCTGTTGGATAGATTGATCAAATCTATAACGCTTTCTATTATATTCCATAATTTTTTCCGCTTTTAAACAACATGACTATTTAACGTGAGCATCGTCTAAGCCAAGAGCAAGCTATTGATTTTTTTGTTGATAACCACAAAAAACTTATCCCTTTCGGATTTTTTGTTAAAGCGGACATCCTGTCCGCTTTTTATCAACAAAAAAATCAATAGCTTGCTCTTGGCTTAGACGATGCTCACGTTATTTATATAGCTTCTTGTATGGGTAAACTTGGTAAAACAGTTTGGCAATATAATTCATTGAAATAATCTCTAAATAGCTTAGAGATATCGCATAATATAAAAAATGTGGTTTTATCTCCATGACTCAGTTTATGAGCAATTTCTAAAATTATTTGATAATGGTCGTGCACATCATCGAAATTGACATGCGCTTCTGCTCCTTTAACATGATCTGAAGAATATTGAATTTTTGCTTTTTCCACAACATTCTTCGAATAACGATCTGCATTCCATTCTACGAATAATGAATAATAAACGGCCGGTAATGAGCCGTATTGATGAATCGATTCTTCCAAATATGTAATTAAATTTTGTGTTGCAAAAAAAAGCGGCGTAGTAAATACTTGAGCCTCAGCAATGTGATGCGCCTTAAGATCAGCTAAAAACATTTTGTCATGATTTAATTCTTGTATGGTGTATTTACCCCATCTGCGTGCTAATTCATAATTTTCATCAATCATTTTCGACAAAGCAAGCGCATCTGTTTTAGCTGTTAAACGAATACGTTTAATTGTTTCAATACGATGGCGGATATAATAAGCCTCATTAAGCGGTTCATCAGAAGCAGCTAAATGTTTTGCATAAGGAATGGTTGAAAAAAACAGGTTGATTTCTTTCTCTAGCAACCCATTAATTTCTTTTGAATAAGAATTGATATCTATTTTTTCAATCATTAGTAAACTTCCATATGGATTCTATAGTCTTATGTCACAAGCAGTTGAGCCAATGAACCGAGTAATGTTTTTCAATGACTATTTAATGGTATCCATATTATTTCTCCTTTAAGTTGAGTTAATTTTAGCCGCCATGGCTTAAGGTTAATTCTTGCTGGTAAGACCGCAAGGCTGTTATAGCAGATTAAAAAAAAATGTCAAACATTTATTAATTATTATTTATTAAATTACTAAAATTGTAATTTTTTATTTATAAAATATTTTTGAAATAATCGCGCATCTAATTTTCCATCAGCAATGATACAATTATCACCCGATACATGAACAGATGAAATATTATTTTCATCGCCAAAAACAACCGCGCTCATCACGCTTGGTCGATTTACAAAGCGACCCTGGTGAATGACAATAGGCGTATTCATTTTTCCTTGTCCATATTTAACAAGATATGCGCCAACAATTCCTGCTGCACTCCCAGTCGCACTATCTTCAACGGTACCCACATGATTATTCCAATTTCTTCCTTCACGGTTTTGTACATCAAATACATAAACTTCTTTTGCAGCATATAATTTTAACAATTCTTCTAAACCCTCAGTAAGAATTTTAGCATTTTCTAATCCCTGTTTAAGAGGAATAATTAAATAAGGAAATCCTGTTGATACTACTGTTACAGGTAATCCTTTGTATAAGTTTGTTTCATTTAAATTTAACAAATGTAAAATCGGTAGATACTCATTGCTAGTTAATATTTTTCCAAAATGAGGTATACCTTGATCCATTTCAGCACGATAACAATCATTCAGATAGGAGGTGGTCACTTGAATAGATACTTTTCTAAGTAAAAATCGCCATGCCTGCTTACTATCTGTCATGGGCATAAGCCAATCATGTAATGCACTTGCTGCCCCAAGAATAGGGTGACCTGCAAATTCAAGCTCTTCTTCTTTACTATAAATTCGCACGTTGAAGGTGTTAGTAAGTAACTCTCTAGTTAAAAAAATCGATTCATAGTGCTTCATTTCCTGTGTCAGCCGGAGCATGAGGCTTTCGTCAGGAAATTGGCCAAGATAAAACACTGCCAAACTATTTCCACATAATGGTTGATTGCTAAATACATTGACATGTTTATAGATGCATGTGTCAGCATGTAGAGGCATAGCCGCCCCACAAGTTAACGATTGTCTATTGGCAAATAATAATTGATTCGATTTCATATTAGATCTCTATCCCTTTGCATTTGATTGTTAATCAGCATATACCCGAGTTAATGTAGCATGAAATTTGACTTCGGTAATACGACTCTATAGAATCCATTTCACAAAATTTTTTTGGCGAGATGGTTTGAGGCACCTATGGAAACAAAAGGAATAAGAACTATCACACTCATTTTTCTTATTACTGGTGCAATTGATAGCATAAGAAATTTACCTGCAACAGCTTTATTCGGAAACTCACTATTTTTCTTTTTTGTCGTATCAGCAATTCTGTTTTTAATTCCAATTGCACTTATTTCAGCCACCCTGTCTGCCTGCTGGCCCCAGCATGGTGGTGTTTACTCTTGGGTTAAACGTGCATTCGGTGAAAAAATTGCATTTTTAGCAATCTGGCTACAATGGATAAACACATTAATATGGCTACCAACCATTTTATCTTTCCTTGCTGGAACCTCTGCTTATTTAATTAACTCTGAATTGGCAACAAATAAATTCTATCTTATTTCGGTTATGCTTTTCTTAAATGTATTGTTGACCTGGATTAATTCAAAAGGAATACATGTATCAGCACGTATCAGTAGTTTATGTGCAATTATCGGCACAATGATTCCTATTGTTTTTATTATTATATTGGGGTTGATTTGGCTAATATCTGGCAAGCCATTGCAATTGCATTTAACATGGTCTGATATCATCCCACATTTTTCTAAAACCAGTAGCTGGATATCATTAACAGCTATTGTCACATCCTTTCTGGGAACAGAATTAGCTACTGTTCATATTCGTGATGTACATCATCCACAACGTACTTTTCCTAAAGCTTTAGCTATTTCAGTCATCATCGTCATGACAACCATATTTTTTGGTGCTTTAACCATTGCATTTGTATTACAAACTAATCAGATTGGTCTAGTGAATGGAATTGCTGAAACGTTTTCTTATTTTCTTAAAGCATTTCATTTGGATAGCTTATTACCCGTTGTAATTTTGATGTTATTAATTGGCTGTTTTGGTGGCATTATTAGTTGGATTATTTCACCAACAAGAGGATTATTACAAGCTGTTGAATTCGGGTTCCTACCACCGTTTTTCGCCAAAACTAATCGTCATGGAGCACCCATAAATTTGTTGTATACGCAAGCATTTTTTACGTTCATTTTGAGCCTTTTATTCTTACTTGTTCCAAGCATCAACAGTACTTATTGGTTACTTACTGATCTTAGTACCCAATTGTATGTTCTCATGTATGTATTAATGTTTGTTGCTGCACTTGCACTTACTTACCACGTTCATCACATTCCTAGCGCCTTTAAAATTCCTGGCGGCACATTAGGATATCAGTTTGCTTGTTTGTTAGGATTGTTAGGTTGTTCAATTGCGCTTATTGTTGGATTCTTTCAGCCTGCCAACATTAATATTGGTACGACTGTGCCTTATCATGTTATTTTTGGTGGAGCAATGATATTAATGATTTCACCCATATTATATTTTTACTTATATCAATATATAACTAACCGAATAAAATTGACTGATGCTGAGATGATTAATCAATCTGTGCATTGACAAGGGCTTGTGTAAAAACCGGCCGCTCTTTAATAAAAACTATTGAAAAACAGAGTGCTAATTAAATGTGAGCGGGACTTTACCCGAACTTTTTGAGAGCAAAAACAAATGCAACGCAAAAATATAATAAAAAACAAAGATTTCAAAAACAGCCTAACACAAGTTAATACAGCTCATCACCAAACACCGCCACTAAAATTTCATTCAATTAAAAAGTCTGAAGTGAATCGTATTGTGATTGTAAGAAATCCAACTTACTTTTCGGTGGATACAATTGACAATCCCTATATGGCTGAGACCATTCATTATTGGGAAAGGTCTGCTGAAGATTGTATTCATCAGACATACGAAAATAATCAGATAAACCCAGCTGCTTGGGAAATATTAAAAAAAAATATATTGATGACTATTTTAATACCAAAAAAGCGGAACTTAAGCGCCTAGCCATTGAACAGCACAAAAAATTAGTGAATGCCTATCGCAAATATAACATCCCTTGTTTTACCTTACTCTTTGAAAAAGGTATATTAGATAATGGAATGATTGGTCATAAAACAGACGAGGTTTTTGCTACTGATACCGGCCAGTTTTTCTTTGATACGAAATTAAATTTTATTCCCGGGAATTTTGTCAATAAACAGCGTCATGGTGAAGAACGCCTTGCAATAACACAAGCCATAGGAATTTTACAAGCGAACATAAAACACATATCATCAAATAATCAACCATTAAAATTTGAAGGCGGCGATATTAGACAAGCACCTGGTAGAAAATTATTTTTTGTTGGATATGGTCATCGCAATGACCCATCTGCTGCTCAAAGCATTCATAATTTAATTGGCGAACAATTCATTGTTGTGCCTATCGAGTTATTGCAACCAAGATATTATCACCTAGATTGTTGCTTTTTACCTTTATTTCATGATTTCGCTTTGGTCTATGAAGGAGAATATCAAACTAATAAACAGGGTGATCGTATTATCGAAAAAAGCGATCCCAACGACCCTACATCACTAGAGTGGCCAGCCCTGATTCATGAAACGGCTACCATGACAATATCCAGTAGGAAAAGGATTAGGCAATTATATGATGCAGATCACTTAATTCTAATTACTGAAAAAGAAGCTGCTGCATTTGGTGCAAATGCTGTTCTTGTTACCAATGAGGCCCGCCAAGATATTATGTTTATTCCAGCTCATTCTCTTACCTTATCTACTATTAACCAAATTAAACAAAAAATACATGGGATTGCAATTGAAGAAGTTGAATTTGATGCTTTTCATCGCTCAGGTGGATCCATACGTTGCGCAACTCAAGAAGTTCCTTGCTCAACAACTTTTGTTGCTTCCTTAAAAAAGCAGTCTGCAACTGATGATGTGTTTAATCATACTTTATTTTTTCATTCGGCAAAAAGTGCTCGCTCAAACTCAACAAGAAAAATAAACATTGACGATTATCAAGTTCATTACAGATCTAAACCCTATTAATTCTTGCCGAGAATTACTGGACTGATTTTGTACCCAAAATTTACTGGATTGTCATTCTAGCAATGTAATGGTATATCATTTTTCGCTTGAATTTTTAACCATAAGCCATCATAATAGCGTTTGGTAATACTAAACGCTATTATGATGGCTTATGATAAAACGGATATTTTGGTCACAACTACTTGAACAAGCTTGGCAACAGCATTCCGTCATCTGGTTATCTGGTGTACGACGTGTTGGAAAAACACACCTATGCCGTAGCTTACCTGGCATGGAGTATTTTGATTGTGAGTTACCACGAGTTCGTCAACAACTTAATGATTGTGAAAGCTTCTTTGAAACTCGTAAAACAAAGCGGATCGTTTTGGATGAAATACATCGATTACCTAACCCATCTGAAATTCTGAAAGTGGCTGCTGATCATTATTCCAACATCCATATCTTAGCAACTGGCTCTTCCATGTTAGGTGCATCAAGCAAATTTGGTGACACACTTACTGGGCGCAAATCTGATATCTGGCTTACACCAATGATCGATGAAGAAAACAAATTGTTTAAAAATACTGATTTGCAACATCGTTTATTACATGGCGGATTACCACCATTTTTCATGAGTAACAAATTACTAGAAAAAGAATATCAATCATGGATTGATGCTTATTGGGCAAAAGACATTCAAGAATTATTTCGCTTAGAAAAGAGATTTTCTTTCCAAAAATTTACTGAATTATTGCTTGCGCAAAGCGGGGGTATTTTTGAGGCAACCAAATTTACAATCCCTTGTGAAGCAAGCAGGCAAACCATCATTAACTATCTACATGTACTCGAAGCAACTTATGTGGTCCACATCATTAAACCATTTAATACACATCGTCAAACTGAAATTATTTCTGCACCTAAAGTATATGGATTTGATACGGGCTTTATTTGCTTTGCAAAGGGTTGGTTAATGCTACGACGTGAGGATCTTGGATTACTATGGGAACATTATGTGTTAAATGAACTGCAAGCACATTTACAAACAAAAAAAATATATTATTGGCGTGATAAACAAAAACACGAAATCGATTTTATTTTAAGAAAAGCTCGTTCTCAAGCATTAACAGTCATTGAATGTAAATGGGTAAGTAATCAATTTGATCCTGGGAATTTAAAGATTTTTCGTGATCAATATCCTGAAGGAAATAACTATGTTGTTGCCTCTGACATTTCAACTTCCTTCCAGAAAAAATATGGTCATTTAATTGTGCAACTTGTTAATCTTCATCATTTGATAAAAAATGTAAGTTGAAAAATCACTTAAACTCCGCAACAACCGGCGCATGATCAGAAGGGCGCTCCCAAGCACGGGGAGCAGTATCAATTGAACAATGATGGCATTTTAATGAGAGCGCCGTACTTGCTAAGATATGATCAATACGTAATCCAAGATTACGTCGATAAGCATTTAAACGATAATCCCACCAAGAAAATTTTTTCTCTGTCCTATTCATTTGACGAAAGCAATCACTAAAACCTGCTTGCAACATCTCGCGAAATGCTTGTCTTTCTAAGTCACTAAATAATACTTGCCCTTGCCAAAGTTTAGGATCATGTACATCGATTTCATCAGGTGCAATATTAAAGTCACCTACTACAATTAATTTAGGATATTTTCTTAATTCATTTTTAAGAAAGTTATCAAAATTTTTTAACCAGCGTAGTTTATATTGGTATTTTTCCGATAGAATACTCTCGCCATTTGGAATATAGATATTTAATATTCGGATATCATTCAATGTAACCCCTAAAACACGGCGTTGCTGATCTTCATATCCTGGAAAATCAGTCATGACTTCACTGACTGCTTGACGACTAATAATCGCAACACCGTTATACGTGCGTTGACCCGAGCACACTGCTGTGTAACCTGCTTCTTGAATTGCTTCAAATGGAAATTCAGAATCAGGTAATTTAATTTCTTGCAACGCCAACACATCTGGCTGCATATCTTGCAACCAGGTTAGCACGTGCGGCAAACGTACCCGCAATGAATTCACATTCCACGTCGCAATTTTAAAAGTCATCGCTTTTTACAAACTATAGTAAAGATCAAATTCAATGGGGTGCGTGGTCATGTTTAAACGAGTGACTTCTTCACGCTTAATTGCAACATATGATTGAATTAATTTTTTATTAAATACACCACTTTCTAGTAAAAAAACTTGATCTTTTTCAAGATGATCTAAAGCTTGTTCTAATGAAGAACACAAGTTCGGAAAAGATTTTACTTTTGCGGGTGGTAAATCATATAAATTTTCATCTATCGCTTTACCAGGATGAATTTTATTTTTAATACCATCTAATCCTGCCATCACCATCGCTGAAAAAGCCAAATAAGGATTCGCCATCGCATCAGGAAAACGCGCTTCAATGCGTTTTTCTTTTTCATTAAACACATGAGGAATACGAATACCAGCTGAGCGATTTCCTTCAGAATAAACCATGGTCACTGGCGCTTCAAAACCAGGAACAAGACGTTTATAACTATTGGTACTCGGGTTAGTAAAAGCGTTTAAAGCACGAGCGTGTTTAATAATACCGCCGATATAATAGAGTGCCATGTCAGATAAACCAGCATACTCCTTACCTGCAAAAAGATTTTTACCTTCTTTTGATGAAAGAGATTGATGACAATGCAAACCACTACCATTATCACCAACCAATGGTTTAGGCATAAAAGTAACTGATTTATTATGATTATGCGCAACATTTTGCACAACATATTTGAAAATTAACATTTCATCACATTTACGCAGCAAAGTACTATAACGAGTTGTAATTTCATTCTGTCCACAAGTAGCCACTTCATGATGATGAACCTCAGGCACTAATCCCATTGCTTCTAAACTGTGACACATAGCACTACGTAAATCGTGCGAAGAGTCAACAGGAGGAACTGGGAAATAACCACCTTTAATGCGTGGTCTATGGCCCAAATTGCCATTTTCCATTAAGGTGCCTGTATTCCAGCTTGCTTCTTCAGAATCTACTTTATAAAAGCAACCATTCATTTGCACATCCCAACGAACATCATCAAATATAAAAAATTCTACTTCTTGACCAAAATTGCATGTCTCAGCAATACCACTAGCCTTAATATAAGCCTCCACTCGACGGGCAACCGCTCGAGGATCACAAATATAAGAAGCTTGTGTACTAGGATCATAGATATCACAGCGAATAATCAGCGTTGGAGCTTCGCAGAAAGGATCCATAATAGCAGTGCTTGTATCAGGCATAAGCAAAAGATCAGATTCATTAATCTCTTGCCAACCACATAAAGAAGAACCATCGAAAGCTTTGCCATATTTAAAAAAATTATCATCTACTTTGTTCTCGGGGATAGTCACATGATGCTCTTTACCACGCAAATCAGTGAAACGCAAATCAACAAATTCCACCTGGTTTTCATTGATTAATCGTTTGATTTCCATATTACTATTGGTACCAGTACGCGAAATAAGTGTTTTTTTTGTTGCTTGTTCTTTCACCTGCATATTCATGCTAGCTGCCCCTATTTATGAGAATATTCATTGAACATTCTCGGTTATTCTAGCTTAAAGTGCTAGTTGTTCTGCAAGTGTTTTTGAAAAAATGACTCTATTCTCGTGCTAAAAAAAAACCCTGCTAATTTTTATTAGGCAGGGGTTTTAGGGATAAAAGCCTGGCGATGACCGACTTTGGCATGGATGAATCCACACTATCA
>MGXW01000083.1 GCA_001801495.1 Gammaproteobacteria bacterium RIFCSPHIGHO2_12_FULL_37_34 | reverse complement strand
TGAGAATATAAACCCAAAACATTATTCATCCTTCTCGAAAATATCTGTTCACCCTTCGAGACGCGCTTCGCGCTCCTCAGGGTCTGAACGGACCGCACTACATAATTTAATCCAACTACTTGATAAAATGAATTTAAAGTTAAATAACCACTGAAATATGCTGAAGTCAGGAGCAATAATTTTTCCGATCGATCTTCGTCCATGTTCCATATTGGATAAGTTCGCTTGCGTAACATTAATTTTTCTAGCGAATTCAACTTGTGACAAATCTTCACGCAATCTTAAGCCTTTTAATAATACACCAGCTTTTGTGTATTTTTTATCAAGCTTATCAAAAATACTTTTGATGGTTACTGGCATTACCATTTCTAAACACAGCCTTCAAGTTACAGAATAATTAAAGAATAATGCAGTTGTTATTTTGTTTTTCCAGCAACTCTAAATTGCTATCCATTTTTAATGCATTATTATCAAATAAAAATTTTGCATTGACGTTTGTGAAGTAACGCTCATCCGATACAGATAATTCACCTTGTTTACTGATTTTTATAATTCCTTTCATGAAAACAACTGATGGGGTAATTTGAAAATAAGATTCATCCATACGGACATCTTCAAAATATATTTGAAAATACCGATTTTGCTCAGGTGGAGATGATTTTATCTCATTGCCAATAATAAATTGGTTTGGGCATTTAGAATTTTTTAACATTTCTCTTGCTTTTTGTTCATCTATAGCCTTCTTAGAGATTTTTTCTAAGTGTATGCAAATCTCACCTTGTTTCGGTAATTGGAAAATTGACGTGCTATGCATTTTTAATACTCTCTTATATTGGTTAAATCTGCCCCCGCATTATACATTATATAGTCCGTTATTACATAGGTTTCATATACTTAAATGAGAAGACAAATCTATGTGTCACTAACATGCTTTAACCCGTCAATTCCTAAACCTCTTGACATACCATAGTGCAAAGATAAAATGACTCGACGTTAGGTGTTCATCTGGTTTTGCGGGAATAGCTCAGTTGGTAGAGCACAACCTTGCCAAGGTTGGGGTCGCGAGTTCGAGTCTCGTTTCCCGCTTTATTTTTATTTCTACTGTCTATTAAACTGTTGCAAGATCAATGGCTGGGTGGCAGAGTGGTTATGCAGCGGCCTGCAAAGCCGTGGACGCCGGTTCGATCCCGACCCCAGCCTTTAAGTATATTGCCCGGGTGGCGGAACTGGTAGACGCAAGGGACTTAAAATCCCTCGGGACCAAATCCCGTGCCGGTTCGATTCCGGCCTCGGGCACAATTTTTTTTAAACATACATCATACTATGACTTTTGTTGTTACTGAAAAATGTATTCGTTGTAAGTATACGGACTGCGTTGAAGTTTGTCCTGTTGACTGCTTTTATGAAGGTCCAAATTTTCTTGCTATTAACCCAGATGAATGCATTGATTGCGCATTATGCGAGCCTGAGTGCCCAGTAGATGCAATTTATTCTGAGGATGATTTACCAGAAAAATATCAGCCATTTTTACAACTAAATGCTGAACTTGCTGCGAAATGGCCAGTGATTACACGTCTTAAAGACCCCCCTCCTGATGCGGATGAATGGGCTAAAGTTGATCAAAAGCTAGAATATCTTGAAAAAGAGTGGCCAGAAAAGTAGACTAATTCTCAGTACACGACAAAATTTCCGTTTGCCCTGAGGAGATCGATTTTGTTTCCGATCGTGCTTCGACGTCGCGCTGCGCGCGACCCTCAGCACGAACGGAAAACAAAATCGATCGTCTCGAAGGGTCAATGGAAATTTTGCCGTGTACTGAGAGACTAATTTAATAGAATTTATATACAAACCTTTGTGAAAATCTTAGCTTTTGATACATCAACCTATGTTTGCTCAGTTGCCTTACAAGATGGCGATCATATTCGATTGCGTAATCAGGCTCATCCTATGCAACAAGCTATGTGTATTTTACCCATGATTCAAGAACTTCTCGAGTCTTCTTCTCTTACACTTTCTCAGTTAGATGCTATTGCTTATGGTTGTGGTCCGGGCAGTTTTACTGGTCTTCGTATTGCAAGCAGTGTTGCGCAAGGTTTAGGGTTTGTTACTGGGCTACCTGTGATTGCTGTATCCTCGTTGGCCGCGTTGGCACAAACAGCTTTCCTCACACATCGATGGGAAAAATTATTAATTGCTGTAGATGCGAGATCCAATCAAATTTATTTTGCTACTTATGAAGTCAATGCTGAAGGGTATGTGGAGCTTATTGGGGATGAAAAAATCCTTCCTTCCGATCAACTACCATCTGCTAGAGCAGATTGGTATGGGGTTGGAAATGGGTGGCATCATGATTGTGACGCATCAACAAAAACTAGCAGTATTGGATTAAAAGCAATTAATTCATCACTTAACCTAAGTGCTCATGCTATATTAATATTAGCGCAGATTAAATTTGCTCGGGGAGATTGGTTAGCAGGAGCACAAGCTCTCCCATGCTATTTAATTTGAATATAAGAGAGTTGATATGACAGATACTAATAATGGTGAACATCACAGTATCATTAAAAAACTGCAAGCTTATATTAAACATCATGCAGGATCTAAAGAAGCGAATTTGCTCGAGACTTTTGCAGAACGTTATTTTTCTTCTTCATCAGTAGAAGACTTGCAAGAGCGTTCCACAGAAGAGCTTTTTGCCATGCTGTATTCTCATTGGAAGTTAATCAATAAACGCTTAGTGGATGAAGTAAAAATATGTGTTTTTAATCCTACTTTAGAAAAAGATGGTTGGGAATCCAAACATACGATTGTTCAAATTTCTCATGATGATCTTCCTTTTTTAGTTGATTCAACCCGCATGGTAATCAATCGTTATGGTTATCAAACTCATTTTATTATTCATTTTGGTGGGTTAAGATTGAAGCGAGATCACCACCATCATATTACTCACATTTTACCACCCCGCTCACTAGAAAAAGATGCATTATCAGAAGCTCCGATTTATATTGAAATCGATCGTTTAATGGATGATGAAGCAACGCGAACTTTAAAATCTGATATCGATCGTGTACTTAGTGACGTGCGTCTCTCCGTTCTTGATTGGCGTAAAATGGTCGATCGAGTGGAGGAATGCTTGAATGATTTAGATCATCGACCACCTACACTTGATTCTGCTGAAATTGTAGAATCGCGTGATTTTTTGCGTTGGCTGATCAATAATAATTTTACATTTTTAGGTGCACGCGATTATAAATTAATCGGTGATGGCATCAATCGTGCGTTACAAGCCATTCCTGGATCGGGGTTGGGCGTATTGCGCGATGAAATTTCAATAGCATCTTCTAAAAGTTATTCGGAACTTCCTCCTCAAGCTAGAAAAATGGCTCTTTCTAAAAATATTTTAATTATTGCAAAAACAAATACCATATCTACCGTGCATCGTGAAGCGTATACGGATTACGTAGGTATTAAACGTTTTAATGAGAAAAGTGAATTAATAGGTGAGCGCCGATTTATTGGCTTATATACATCGGTTGCTTACCATTCTAGCCCCAGGCAAATTCCATTCTTGCGACACAAGGTGGATCAAGTGTTGCAAGGATTAGGTTTCCCACCGGATAGTCACGATGGCAAAGAAGCTGTTCATATTTTGGAAACCTTACCACGAGATGATTTATTCCAAGCAAGTTATGAAGAATTATTTGATTTAACCTTGGGTATTATTCAATTAAAAGAGCGCAAACGTGTTCGGTTATTAGTTCGTCGTGATGCATTTTATCGCTATTTTTCTTGCTTGATATTTGTGCCACGTGAAGTTTTTACTACTGATTTAGCACATGCTATGCAAGAGGTGTTACTAGAGGCATTCAAGGGTACAGAAAGTTCATTTACTACTTATTTTTCCGATTCAGCATTGGCGCGCATTCATTTTCTTGTGCGTGTGAATCCTAAAGTTTCTATTGAATATAATATTTCCCACATCGAGAAAAAATTAATAGCCATTGCGCGATCATGGTCGGATGAATTAAAAGAACAATTAATTAATTTTTATGGCGAAGCAGATGGATTAAAGTATTACATGAAGTATAAAAAAGCCTTCTCTGCGAGTTATACCGAGCATTCCTCCGCTCATGATGCATTAGGTGATATCGAAATTATTGAAACACTGAACGAAAAAAATCAATTAGGCATGCTGATTAATCGCTTAAATGGAAGTAACATTTTAAATTTAAAACTTTTCCACGCAGAAGAAACAATTATTTTGTCGGATGTGTTACCCATATTAGAAAACATGGGCTTGCGTATTATTGGAGAAAGACAACACGAGGTAAAATTAAAAGATAAGCAATTAATTTGGATCAATGATTTTGATATGACTTATGCAATCAATCAAGAAATTAATATTGATGAAATCAAAGCTATTTTTCAAGAAGCCTTTAGTAAAGTTTGGTTTGGGGAAGCTGAAAATGATGGGTTTAATCGATTAGTGCTTCAATCGAAACTGAGTTGGCAAGAAACGGCCATGTTACGTGGTTATACTAAATATCTTAAGCAAATTGGTTTTACGTTTAGCCAAAATTATATTGAAGCAGCATTAGTCAATAATACTGAAATTACTCGATTATTGGTTCAGTTGTTTATACTTCGCTTTGATCCTAAACATCAACGCACAGATGTTGCAACACTTATTGTTGAAATAGAACAACGGTTGGATGCAGTTGTTAGCCTGGATGAAGATAGAATAGTGCGCCGTTTATTGGAAATGATACAGGCGACTATACGCACGAATTATTTTCAGAAAAGTGATCAAGATAAAGTGAAATCTTATCTCTCGTTTAAATTGGACCCTACTTTGATTTCTGATTTACCCCTACCAAGACCTAAATATGAAATTTTTGTTTATTCCCCACGTGTTGAGGGGATACATTTACGTGCTGGTAAAGTAGCGCGTGGCGGATTGCGCTGGTCTGATCGTCGAGAAGATTTTCGTACAGAAGTATTAGGTTTAATGAAGGCGCAGCAAGTGAAAAACACAGTGATTGTTCCTGAGGGGGCAAAAGGTGGTTTTGTAGTAAAACAATCTCAAACATCTGAGATGGGACGTGATGAATATATGAAAGAGGTTGTCTGCTGTTATTCAACGTTTATCAATGGTTTATTAGATATCACAGACAATCTAAAAAACGGCATCGTGGTGCCACCCCAAGATGTTGTGAGATATGATGACGATGATCCTTATCTTGTGGTGGCTGCTGATAAAGGAACAGCAACTTTCTCAGATATTGCTAATGGCATTGCTCAACAATATGGTTTTTGGTTAGATGATGCATTTGCATCTGGTGGATCGACTGGATATGACCATAAAAAAATTGGCATTACTTCTCGCGGTGTGTGGGTTTCAGTTAAACGGCATTTTCGCGAGCTAGGTATTCATCCAGAACAAAATGATTTTACAGTGGTTGGTATTGGTGATATGGGCGGTGATGTTTTTGGTAATGGCATGTTGCTTTCTAAACATATCAAATTACTTGCTGCATTTAATCACGCGCATATTTTCTTGGATCCAAATCCAGATGCTCAGCAAAGTTACGCAGAACGCGAACGTTTATTCAACATGCCTCGATCAACGTGGATGGATTATAACCCTGAATTGATTTCATCAGGCGGTGGTGTGTTTAGTCGTTCAGCAAAATCAATTAAACTTTCACCAGAAGTGAAGCAAATTTTAAATCTCAAGAAAGATACGATTATTCCAAACGAGCTTATTCGGGCCATATTAAAAGCACCAGTTGATTTAATATGGAATGGCGGGATTGGAACATTTGTGAAAGCAACTTATGAATCACATGCTGATGTTAGCGATCGTACAAACGATAGTATTCGTATCGATGCTACTGAATTGAGCGCTAAAGTCATTGCAGAAGGTGGAAATTTAGGTATGACGCAATTTGCACGTATTGAATATTCTCTTCAGGGCGGTATTGTGAACACCGATTTTATTGATAATTCTGCAGGTGTGGATTGCTCAGACCATGAAGTGAACATTAAAATTTTACTGAATGGGTTGGTTACGAAAGGGGATATGACAAAGGAGCAACGCGATAAACTTTTAGAAAGAATGACAAACGAAGTTGCTGAGCTCGTATTGTTAGATAATTATGAACAAACTCAAATGCTCAGCTTGGAAACATCAGTGGCGCAGCAAACAATGGATTTGTTACGTTATTATATTAATGATTTGGAGCGATTGGGGCGTCTTGATCGAAAGCTAGCTTCTTTACCGGATGATAAAACTTTAATCGAGCGTAAAACAAATAATAAACCACTGACTCGTCCAGAAATTGCTATGTTGATGGCATACTGTAAAATGTATTTGAAACAAGATATTTTAAAAACAGATGTTCCAGAAGATTCTTATTTTGATCAATATTTATTAACCGCATTTCCCAAGCCATTACGAGAAAAATATCCTACGTTAATGAAAGAACATAGTTTGCGTCGCGAAATTGTTGCAACTCAATTATGCAAAAGTATGACGGATCGCATGGGCATTAATTTTGTTGATCGCTTGCAACGCGAAACGGGCGCCTCGTTAGCGTTTATTATTCGTTCCTTTGCTATTACCGAAAGCATTTTTTCCATGGAGGATTTATGGAATCAAATCATCGCGTTAGATTATAAAATTGATCCTCATGTTCAATATCAAATGATGCTGCAAATTTATTATCTCATTCGTCGTGCAACACGATGGTTTTTACGTAATCGTAAATCTTCTATTGATATTCAGGAAACCATTAATAGTTTTTCACCTGCTGTTACACATCTTGTTAAGGAGCTGCCCCAATTATTAGATGACCCGGATAAAGAACTATTTCATGTAGCGGTCCAATATTTGGTAGAACAACATGTTCCTGCAAAATTAGCAAAGCACATGGTGACTTATAACACTTTATTCACTTCGCTCGATATTATTGAAGCTGCCAAAAAATATGAGCTTGCTTTAGCGGATGTGGCTAGAGCCTATTATATTTTGGGTAATCGATTGGAGCTCAATTGGTTGAGAGGATTAATTAATGCTTATGTTGTTGATACACAATGGGATGAATTAGCAAGAGCCGGTTTTCGTGATGATCTTGATCGCGTTCAACGCAAACTGAGTATCAGAGTATTGAGTATGAAAGGAAAAAATGCGAAAGAGATGAGTATGGAGCAGCGGATTGATATTTGGATCAATCGGTATCAATTTTTGATGGAACGTTGGCAGAAATTACTTGCTGATATTAAAACGAGTGATACTATTGCCTTTGTTACTTATTCGGTTGTATTAAGAGAATTATTTGACTTTGCGCAAATGGCATAAAAAGGATAACGATGACAAAGATTAGAAATAGGGAGGAAGGAGTGTACCCTTCACACTATGTTGAGATTGACGGATCAAAAATACATTATATTGAATTGGGTCAGGGCGATCCTATTTTATTTCTTCATGGTGTTCCAACTTCTTCTTATGTGTGGCGCAATATTCTTCCTTATCTTGCGCCATTAGGGCATTGTATTGCTCCAGATTTAATTGGTTTTGGATATTCAGATAAACCGGATATTGACTATTCTATTGATGATCACATTTATTATATGGAAGGTTTTATTGATACATTAAATCTTAAAAAAATCAAATTAGTCATGCATGGTTTGGGATCAGTGATTGGGTTGCATTATGCCATGCATCATGAAAAAAATTGTACGGGATTGGTTCTGTACGAAGCTTTTTTACGTGCTTTGAATAATCAAGACATGTCACTCCCGTTAGAGGAGCAGCTTTCTGTGTTAATAGAGCAAGAAGGGGAGCAGGATCTCATGAGAAATGGCATTTCTTTTATTGATAAAATGATGCCACAAGTTGTGATGCAACCACTAACAGTTGCAATCATGAATTGCTATCGCCAACCCTTTATGCAAAATGGGACAGCAAAGCCTATTGTGCAATATCTTAAAGAATTATCGAATCGAGATAGTAAAAGTAAAATGAATAAATTGATTATCCATTATTCAAAAAAATTAACGCATTCGCCTTTGCCTAAGTTGTTGCTTTATTCTGTTCCTGGATTTATTACGACAATAGCTACTGTGATGTGGGCAAAAGAGCATCTACCTCATATAGAGATTATCGATCTTGGAGAGGAATTACATCTTGCTCAGGAAACTCATCCGCAATTGATGGGTGAAGCAATGAGCGTTTGGTTACAGGGAGTAGAACAAAAAGGCTAGGTATGTCAGCATATTCAATCGCTGTTGTGGGAGCAACAGGTTTAGTTGGTACGACTTTATTATCACTCCTTGAGGAAAGAGCGTTTCCCATTCGGCATTTGCATCTTGTTGCCAGTCAGCAATCAGTTGGAAAAATATTAACATGTTGTAACAAAACCTATCCTGTCACAGATCTTGCAACATTTGACTTTCATCTTGTGGATATCGCTTTTTTCTGTGTGAGTAATGATTTAGCAGCTGAATATATTCCGCAAGCAACAGCAGCAGGTTGTGTTGTGATTGATAAAAGTTATTTTTATCGCAATCATCCGGATGTACCTTTAATTATTCCAGAAGTTAATATTCATGCATTAGCAGGTTATCGGAAAATGAATATTATTGCTAATCCTAATTGCAATACGATTCCTATCGCAGTAGGTATAAAACCTATTTATGATGCAGTAGGCATTCGGCGAATGAACATTGCCACTTATCAATCGGTTTCAGGAACAGGCAAAGAAGCGATGAATGAATTAGCAGATCAAACTAGGCGATGGGTGGCAAATGAGGTGATTCAATCTAAAGTGTATTCACAACAAATCGCGTTCAATGTATTACCACACATTGATGATTTTCAAGATAATGGTTATACGCGTGAGGAAATGAAAATGGTATGGGAAATTCAAAAAATCTATGATGATCAAACAATCGCAATTAATCCAACCGCTGTTCGGGTGCCAGTCTTTTGTGGTCATGCAGCATCTGTTCATCTTGAAACGAAATCTAAAATAACTGTTCTTCAGGCTATCGAATTACTTTCAAAGGCAAAGGGTGTTCGTCTGATAACAGGGCAATATCCTTATCCTACTCCACTTAAAGATGCTGCTGGTCAAGATGATGTATACATTGGTCGGGTACGTGAAGATATTTCTCATCCCTATGGGTTGAATCTTTGGGTTGTTGCTGATAATTTGCGTAAAGGTGCTGCGTTAAATGCCCTACAAGTGGCGGAGTATCTAGTCAAGAATTATTTATGAAATATGCTGCAGGGTGAAGCCATGCTATTATTATTCGTTAAAAGTTATCTATCTCTTTTTATTACCGTAGGCGTCGGATCTATTTTCCTATTTATTGTAGGCATATGGTTGATCATAAAATTATTTAACATGCCCCGCCACATTTCTCATTCTCAAATGATGAGCAAAAGTGTATTAACTAGTAAATCTCAAATCACATCTACTGATATTCGCGCTATTGCTGGTGGTGATGAACTATCTACGCAACTTGATTTAGTACGGGCTTATATCGAAGTTGGAAAAACACAACTCGCTAAAAAAATGTTGGATCATATTCTGCATCGAGGAAATGATATACAACAACGAGAAGCTAAGGAATTGATGGGTTTATTAAAATTATAAAAATGCGTATTGCGCTTGGTATTGAATACAATGGCTGTGGTTTTTATGGTTGGCAAGTGCAACCTCATGTAGCGACTATTCAAAGTAGTTTGCAAGATGCATTATCTCACGTTGCAAATGAGCCTATTTATCTCTATTGTGCAGGTCGTACAGATGCCAATGTTCATGCGACAGGGCAAGTCGTTCATTTTGATACGCAAGCAAAACGCCATATTGATGCTTGGATTTGGGGAACGAATGCTTACTTACCACCATCTATTATTGTAAAATGGGCAAAAGCAGTTGATTATAGCTTTCATGCACGATTTTCTGCTTTATCACGTCGTTATCGTTACATTATTTTTAATCATCCTGTGCGACCAGCTATTTTATCTCATCAAGTGGTGTGGCATTATTATCCTCTTGATATTTTACGCATGCAGCAAGCCGCTACTTATTTAATTGGCGAGCAGGATTTCGCTTCATTTCGATCTTCACAATGCCATTCGAAATCATCCATGCGTCATGTGATGGCCTTTACTATTGAACGTCATCATCATTTAATTGTATTTGAAATTGAAGCGAATGCTTTTTTGCATCATATGGTACGAAATATTGCTGGAGTGCTTATGAAAATTGGTGCTGGTTCTAAAGATCCTGAATGGATGAAAGAAGTATTACAGGCAAAAAATCGTCGTGTAGCAGCGGAAACTGCTTCCCCCGAAGGGTTATATTTAATTCATGTACGCTATCCTGATCCTTATATTTTTCCACCTCCCGAGCCTTTCTTTCTGATATAATATTTTACATTAATATTAAAGGTTAAGGTTATGAACTGGTTCAAAAAATTATTACCTTCCAGAATTCGGACGGGAGCAAGTTCAAAGAAAGGCATTCCGGAAGGATTATGGTCTAAGTGTGATAGTTGTCATTCAGTCCTTTATCGTTCTGAGCTCGAGCGAAATCTAGAAGTTTGTCCGAAATGTGATTATCATATGCGAATTTCGGCTCGGAAACGGTTAAATTATTTCTTAGATCCTGATTCAAGTGTTGAAATTGCTGCTGATGTTGGTCCAGAAGATAGGCTAAGATTTCGTGATTTAAAAAAATATAAAGATCGTTTAGCTGCTGCTCAAAAAGAGACGGGCGAAAAGGAAGCGCTCATTGTGATGCGTGGGGAATTATGCCATTTAATGGTGGTAGTAGTTGCGTTTGAATATGGATTTATTGGCGGCTCTATGGGCGCAGCCGTTGGGGAGCGTTTTGTACGCGCTGTGAACACAGCTATAGAATATCGTATTCCACTCGTGAGTTTTTCAGCAAGCGGCGGCGCTCGTATGCAAGAAGCATTGATATCATTATTGCAAATGGCTAAAGTAAGCGCTGCGTTAGCAAAACTTTCTGAACAAGGTATACCGTTTATTTCTGTATTAACCGATCCAACGATGGGAGGTGTATCAGCTAGTCTTGCTATGCTAGGGGATATTATTATTGCCGAACCCAATGCGTTGATTGGTTTTGCTGGACCTCGTGTGATTGAACAGACAATACGAGAAAAGCTTCCCGATGGTTTTCAACGCAGTGAGTTTTTATTAAAGCACGGTGCGATTGATATGATATTGCATCGTAGTGAAATTCGCGGAGGAATAGCGCGTCTTTTAGCTAAGTTAACTAAGCAAAAGATGGTTGCTGATGTGTAATATATTCCCAATTGATTAATTTTTTTATTATTAAAATAAAGGTGGCATATGGAAAAAAAATCAAAATATAGGTTATTAGGAGTTTTAATTGTTATTAGCTTGGTGGTAATGGCTTTACCCTTTTTTCAAAGTGAAAAAGAATCATCAACAGAAATCGCTTTAGTAAAAACACCGCCATTTCCTGATCTATCTACACAAGAACATGAAACGATAGAGCCACGTTCTTTTGATGACCAATTTGCAGCTACTCAACATCCATCTCAGCAGCCCAATCAGAGTGATGCTATTTCAAAACAAACTGATCAAGTGAACTCCACACCCAGCACGCCTGAAGCAAATCATGCATTACAACCAGTTACTTCAACGGTAGATCAGGCTTCGGAGGTTATTCCTTTAACGAGCAACGAGTTATCAACGGCTACGCTAGGAAACCATGCGAAATCGAAGAAAGATCATTCAGTTATTCAAGGTAAGAAAAAATCGGATAAGCATGTTTCAACGAAGAAAAAAACACCTTCTATAAATAGTTATTCTCTGAATATGGCAAGGTCATTACCTCTTGAAAACAATGGGCTTGTTCATTTTAAGGGCGCGGTTTGGGTCATTCAGTTAGGTAGTTTTAAAAATAAAGCTGATGCACTTCGATTGACGAATCGGCTGCGATCAAACGGGTACAGAGCTTTTATTCAACAAGTGTCGACATCATTTGGTAATAGTATACGTGTATTTGTTGGCCCAGAATATCAGCAAGATTCTGCTTTTGCTTTAGTAGAGCATTTAGCTAATCATCTGCATATCCGAGGAGTCGTAGTGAGCTATAAACCACTCACAATGTGATGAAGCATTTCAGTATACTGCTTCCCACTTTCATCCCAGATGAGCACGCTACCATGATCATGCCAAGCAGCTAAAACAATGCGTGTAGAAGGAGTGTGGTCAATTAAAAAATGGTGAACATTAGGCCGGTGGGTGTGCCCATGAATCAGTATGTGTACGCGATGCTTTTGCATGATACGCACAACTTCTTCTTGTGTGACATCCATGATTTCTTTCGTAGTAGATTGTGTATGTTGTGCGCTTTTCATTCGCATGCTATGAGCGAAGCGACGACGTATATTTAAAGGTAAAATTAAGAATAATAAAGTATGTAAAATAGGATGACGCGCTTTTTTGCGCCATTTTAAGTAAGCAATATCTTGTGTGCATAACGTATCGCCATGCATCAACAATACGGGGCGACCATACAACATTATTTTTTTTTCATCCGGCAACAGGTGACAACCCGTAGCATGTAAAAATTTTTTTCCAATTAAAAAATCTCTGTTTCCAGGCATAAAATAAACAGGTATGCCTTTTTGTGTGACCGATTGAAGGGTTGCAATAATGGTATCATGAAAAGAAGAGCGATCGTCATCTCCTATCCAGGCTTCAAATAAATCACCAAGAATATAAAGTGCATCGATTGATGCATCACAGCTTTTTAATAATTGAACAAATTGTTGAATGATATCTGGGCGGCTTTGTTCTAAGTGCACATCAGATATAAACAAGGTTTTTTGAGGAATAGGCATAGTCATTTTTTCAGAAAAATATTTTTATGCTTATTTTACACTAGCTTAGAAGAAAATACTACCCTGTTTTTATTAGGTGATCTTATTCTATAATAAAAGAAGCTGGATGATTATGAGGTGACCTATGGACTTATTAACCAGCACGACCCCGTTAAATTTGTGGCAGGATGTCATAAAAAATGCGGAAAATCGTTGTTCTATTACACTGAAAGACGAATTAGAAGTGTATCTTATTTCTCTCTTAATGCGTTATACCAACCAACCAGAAGCTGCTAAGCACATTGCCGCAACAGCGTTTCTGAATGCCCTGCATCAACATCATGCTGAACGGCAGGTAACATTACAACGCGTTGGGGATCAATGTTTATTGTTTACAGGATTATTTCCACGTATTGCTGAAAGGCGACATGTCAAAATCAATTATTTTGTTGATATTGGTCGGTCGGCTTATGCTGCTATTTCACATACAACCAATGATTTATATGGATCGTTAGCATTGCAATTTGTAGTGTTAATGGATGTCTTGCAATCCATACGCCCTTATTCTGATTTACTTCCATTAGAAGCATATGAACAATGGAATGAATTGGGTAGTAAGCGAGCACGACAAGCGCTTTACGATTATACTAAAGCGATGCCACTTAAAAAATAAACATTTGACGTTCATTATCCCCCCCCACTAGAATAACGTTGGTTGAAATAAATGGGAGTGGCGTCAAATGCGTTTAATTTTGCTGGGGTGTCCAGGTGCAGGCAAAGGAACGCAAGCTAAATTGATCGCAGAAAAATATCATATTCCGCAAATTTCCACAGGGGATATATTACGATCTGCTATTCAACAACATACACCGTTAGGTGAAAAAGTTAAGGAAATAGTTGAAAGCGGTCGTTTAGTTCCAGATGAAATAGTTATTCAATTGGTAAAAAATCGTCTTAAACAGGCAGATTGTGAACGAGGATTTTTGCTAGATGGTTTTCCACGGACAGTAGTACAAGCACAAGCATTACATTGTGATACGGCAATTGATTATGTGATTGATATTGATGTACCAGAAAATGAATTAATCAAACGATTAAGTGGGAGACGAACGCATCTTGCATCTGGCCGGACTTATCATATTCTTTATCATCCTCCAGTCGTACCCAATCAAGATGATGTAACAGGCGAGCCTTTGGTACAACGTCTTGATGATCAAGAAGAAACAATTAAGAAACGATTAGCTGTTTATCAACAGGAAACACAACCGTTGCGTGAATACTACCAGCATTTTAAAGAAATTGAAGGCATACGAAAGCCAACCTATATTAAAGTAAATGGTTATGCTTCAGTTGAGGAGATTCATCACAACATACTTCAGGGAATATCAACATGAAAAATATTATCTTGTTATTATTAATGTTTGCAAATCTAATCTATGCAGCGCCCAGTGAACATTCTCCAATAGGGTATTGGAAAACAATTGATGATGTTACGCAGCGACCAAAAGCAATAGTATACATTTCTGAAACTCAAAACAAATCATTATCAGGGCGTATTGTTAAAATTTTTCCTCATCCAGGGGATAGTCCACACACTCTTTGCACAGCTTGTAAAGGAGATAAACATAATCAACCTATTTTAGGGATGATTTTTTTATATGGCCACAAAAAAAACAAAGATGTTGCTTTGCAATGGGCAAGTGGCAAAATTTTAGATCCGAGAACTGGAAAAATTTATCATTCTACTTTAACATTAGCCAGCAATGGCCAGCAATTGCGTGTAAGGGGTTATATTGGCTTGCCATTATTTGGCCGCACCCAAACATGGTGGCGTGTTGCGTCAGGTTGAATTATTAACTATTATTTTTAAAATAAACGGGGAAATAAGATTATGAAATCAAGAAATGAAAGAAAACACAATAAAGAATTTCAACAAAAAAAAGAGCAGCCATCTACTCACTCTCGGATGGCTAGAACGAAAGAAGCCCTTACTAATATCGGAGATTTTATGGTTATTACCGCAGGGTTAGCGATATTACCATTAATGCTCTCTTTAGAGAGCATGTTTTCACATTATCGGATGACTGGGGGTTATGGCATACTTATAAATATTTTTGGATTCTGTTCACTACCCATTACGTTGCCTCTCACAGTAATTACTCTCGCTGTAGGTAGTGTTGTTGAAGCCGGAGCACTAATATATGCAACAGTCATGGTGCCAGCGAATATTATAAGAGATTTAATAGAGCAATATCAAAAACCAGTAGGTAGTCAAACAGCGGATGCTGTATCTGTTGATAAGGAGACGGTAGCTGCTACATCGGGCACCCAAGATTCATCTTATGGAACAATTTGCTCTGCTTTAAAGATTACTCCAGAGTCTCATACTAATAGTCCACCCTATTCAGAGCCGGAGCTCTATTTGTTGGCTACAGAGCAGCCTACTAATGTTACTGATATTAATTCCGATGAAAATAAAATTGATGAAGATCCAATAACTTCTCATATAGGCCAGAAATTAGGATCATAAAATAGCCAAAAAAATAAAAATAATTAAATTTTATACAATTCATTTTAAAAATCAGGGTTGTTTAACAAAATTATCCACAATCTTAACTATAATTTAAATGTGTATTACACAAAGGAGCGTAGTTATGAAGATCACGGTTGTAGATACTGCCACAAAACGACCTCTTGTGAATGCTAAGCTTCAATTGCAGATCAGAGGGAAGGAAAGTGGCTTTGTTACTTTAACGACAGATCAAAGTGGAATCATTCAATTAGATGATAAATATAGAGGCCATCAAATTTGTGCATTATTTAATGGCGCGCAAGGTGCCTGGGTGGCTGCAAATGAGGGAACAACGCTTAGTTTGACGGCTAAGACGACAACAACAACACAAGGAAGTAAAGAGAAAGACAAAGAAACATGGAAGTAAACTTTATTCACCCTCTCCCAAATGATGATTTGGAAGAGGGTGATATTTTTTTTAGCTCTCGACGATATTCGGCTATTTCATTATGATATAGTTTATGAGCGCTCAAGAAAATGTCATTTATGACCAAGAAACACAGCAGTTAATTTGCCAAGGCGAATGGGATCTTACACATTTTCCGCATTTAAAATACTTATTAACTAAAATTGCTTGGCCAAAGAGTGGTAAGTTAATAGTAGATGGTAGTGCGATCAAAAAAATGGATAGTTCTGGCGCTTGGCTATTAATAGCTAAACAAGATGAATTGAAAAAACATAATGTGGATTTGTTGTTTCAACATTTTTCTGAAGCGCAACAAACGCTTCTTCAGATTATTCAAAAACGCCTCAAAGATAAAACGCAACTCCCTAAAATCCAACTATTATCTTCACTTGCCACACTTGGAAAAAACACTTTACAGCAATGGCATGAATTATTTGCTTATCTTAGTTTTGTGGGTAGTTTATGTCTTGAGATGCTACGGCTTATTCGTGCACCGGCACATTGGCGCCTTACTTCTCTTTCTAGTGTAATTTATCGAAATGGTTACCAAGCCTTACCCATTATTGCTTTGTTAGCTTTCATGATTGGAGTGGTCATTACTTATCAATTGGGTTTGCAATTACGAAACTATGGTGCCAACGTTTATATCATCGATTTGTTAGGGTTATCTATCTTACGAGAATTTTCTCCTTTATTAACTGCTATTATGGTAGCTGGACGTACAGGATCATCATTTACTGCACAATTAGGTATGATGACTATCAATCAAGAAATTGACGCACTTGATACCATGGGCGTGACGCCTGGCGAATTATTAATTTTACCAAGGATAATTGGTCTTTTTATTTGTTTACCACTTCTTACTATGTGGGCTGATATTTTTGGCGTGTTAGGTGGCATGGTTATGGCAAACAGTATGCTAAATATTACTTGGCATGATTTTTTAAGTCGATTTCCTAACGTTATTCCTCTTAGAACATTTTTAATTGGTATAGGCAAGGCCCCAGTATTTGCACTTATTATAGCAAGCATTGGTTGTTTTCAAGGAATGTCGGTTGAACGAAATGCAGATAGTGTCGGAAGAAATACGACGCGAAGTGTTGTGTTAGCCATTTTTTTTATCATTGTAGCCGATGCTGCCTTCTCCATTATTTTTAGTAAATTAAAACTATGACAACATCCTCTGACTGTATTATTGAAATCAAAAAATTAAGGACGCATTTAGGAGGTACGGATGTACATAAACACATTGATTTATCGATAAAACGAGGTGAAATTTTGGGTATTGTAGGCGGCAGTGGGTCTGGGAAGACAACACTCATGTATGAAATATTGGGATTGATTAAACCAACATCTGGTACGATACATATCTTTAATCATGAATTAACAGCGGCATCACCGGATATTTTACTTACCATACAAAAACGTTGGGGTGTGTTATTTCAGCAAAACGCATTATTTAGTTCATTGACCTTGTTAGAAAATGTATCGTTTCCTTTATTTGAACACACTTGTTTAGATCAAGTGAGCGTGCAGGAGCTAGCATTATTAAAAATTTTGATGGCAGGCTTACCTATTGAAGCTGCTATTAAATACCCAGCAGAATTAAGTGGCGGTATGCAAAAACGAGCTGGGCTTGCTCGTGCAATTGTGCTTGATCCTGAGCTTATTTTTCTGGATGAGCCAACCTCAGGCCTTGATCCTGATACAGCTGCTGGATTTGATGAGATGATTCTTAATTTACAACGCACGATGGGATTGACGGTGGTAATTATTACGCATGATTTAGATAGTTTATGGCGAGTGACAGATCGTGTTGCATTTTTAGGTGAGGGAGTGGTATTGGGTGTTGATACAATGCAAAATTTAGTGAAAAATCCACATCCACTTATTCGCAATTTCTTTTTAGGCCCAAGAGGAAGGAATATTCAACATAATGATAACAAGCACTAGATATTCATTAGTTGGTGGAATAGTGATTGTGCTATTTGCAGTTGTTGTTTTAGGAATTATTTTAATATCTTCTGGTTCTAGTTTTGCTAGATACTCTATTTATTTAGTATATATGCAGGAATCGGTGACCGGTATTAATATCGATTCTTCCGTAGAATTTAATGGGGTGGAAGTAGGAAAAGTGCAAGATATTAAGCTGAATCACCAACACCCCAAGCTTGTTACATTGTTACTCAGCATTAAAAATAGCACACCGGTTACTCGTGGCACCGTTGCAATGTTGGCTAGTAGAGGAATCACGGGAATTTCTTATGTAGCACTTAAAGATAGAAGCGATGATTTGCGACCTTTGCCGATTGAGCCTGGACAGAAATATCCTATCATTAAAACAGCGCCATCTATTTTTCTACGATTAGATGCAGCTTTAAATTTATTAACAAATAATTTTAGACAAATTAATGAATCCATTCAGTCGCTTTTGAATAAAGAAAATTTACAATCGATTAAGTCTACTTTATATAATCTCGATCACATCACTACCAATTTGGCGCGCAATAGTCAACGCGTCAATATAATCATTACCAATACTTCGGAGGCGAGCAAACAGTTTACGCCATTATTGAATTCAAGTGTTGGCACCATGAAGCTGCTTGAAACGCAGACCTTACCAGAAGCCTATCGTTTACTAGTTAATATGGATGATATGACGCGTACGCTCGCTGAATTATCCTATGAAATTAAGCAAAATCCATCTATGTTGATACGCGGTGTGAAT
>MGXW01000082.1 GCA_001801495.1 Gammaproteobacteria bacterium RIFCSPHIGHO2_12_FULL_37_34 | reverse complement strand
GCGCCTAATTGATAAGAAAAGAGTGGATCATTTTTATTGTAATCAATATTCAATCCGTAATCACGAATTCGGTTTGAATTTGTGCTGAATACTACTGTTTTATCCAAGGATTAATCGTTTGTAGAGCGGGATAATGATAATCACGTTCATTTCGTGTCACCAAACTAAAATCATAATGTAGCGCGGTTGCTGCAAGCAAGCTATCGATAGCAGGAATAGGCCGTTTCATTTCATATTGCAAACGTCCCCATCGATCTGCAATGAATCTGTCAATTGGCAAAATTCGATCATTAAACCAAGCTAGTAATTCGATTTCCAGCCATAATCTTAATTTTTCCTTATGCTTATTGTCTTTTATTCCCTCCACACCTTTACGAATCTCTCCGAATGTTAATACGCTTAAATATAAGCTTTCGTTTGGCACCCATTCAAACCACTTTAATACATTGGGATGTGGCTTGGATTTAACTAATTCCGAAAGAACATTCGTATCTAATAAATAGCTCACAAATCAATATCTCTCGTTAATGACGAATGCCGTTTTAAGCGTAATTTGATGCCCATTAAAGGAGATTGACGTATAAATTTAATAAACGATAACTTCGGTTGAGTTAGTTTATCGTATTCTTTTATAGAAAGAACAATTACTGCTGGCTCACCACGAAGTGAAATACGTTGGGGACCATCTCTCATCGCTTCTTTCACTACTAAACTTAATTGGGCTTTAGCTTCTTGAAGTTGCCAGTTTCGCATGGCACTCTCCTTATAACTGGTCTGACTAGTTATAAGTATACATGCTTTTTATAGGATAAGCCATCATAAAATGATTTTCACTTTAAGCGCATGAATGTGCTCAAGCATCATATCGTTTAACACCGCATAAATTTTACGATGACTATCAATGCGAGAAAGGCCTTTAAACGCTTCTGCTGCAATTAGAATGGCAAAATGTCTGCCACCGCCTTGATAACCAGCATGCCCAAGATGCTGATCACTTTCATCAATCACTTCAAGATAAGTGGGAGCAAACGCTTGTAATAAGCGTTTGCGTATTACATCCGTACGATTCATTTGCTTGTCTTTATCTCATGAAGATAACGAGCAAGATAAATAGTTTGAATTAAACTAAATATAAATAATGCTCCCGTCATACCATAAAATTTAAAGTTCACCCAAACATCATCACTGGCATAATAGGCAATATACAAATTGAGCCCACCAAGACATATAAAAAACACAATCCACATCAGATTGACACGCTTCCAAACGAGAAGCGGTATGCTCCCTTTATCTTGTAACATTCCCTCCATTAAACGTTGCATGAAAGGTTTAGTCGTAAACCATTGACTACCTATCAGAATAAGAGCAAACACCCAAAATACAATGGTTGGTTTCCATTTTACAAAAATCGGATTATGAAAATATAATGTCATACTACCAAAAAATACAAATACGGTGAGTGTGATTAATTGTTTTTTATCCCACCGATTAAACCATAAACGATGAATAGCAACTTGTATGGCGGTAGCTAGCATACCGACAATAGTCGCTACATAAATATCATAAAATTTAAATGCTAAAAAAAACAAAAATACCGGTAGAATTTCATATAAAAACTGCATGCTATACCTCAATGGTTAATGATATCAGAGAATGTTCATTACACTGTGTCATTGCTTATGTAGACGAGGGACGTCGCGACCATGGATGGTGATAAGCGCCGAGTACAGGGATGTACGTTCCCGAGTCACATAAGCAATGACACAGTTTAATGAACATTCTCTAATATCAGGTAGAATAAACTGATGCCAAAAAAAATTAACACCACTCAGCAAGACATCGATGCCTTTCAAAAAGCGGTAAAAGGAACACGATTGCTTATCCAGAAAAAAGTGCGATTAACCACACATTCTACTCATCCCTCTAAAAAACACAATATTCACAACGATTTAGAAGACATTATTCTTGATGAACCATCCACTATTCAATCAGTCAGCGGGGAAGCCTCTATCATATACAAACATAGCAGTATATCGCATAAAAGGCTTCGCAAATTAAAAAAAGGCCAATATAATGTAGAAGCCGTATTGGATTTGCATGGTATGTCAGTAGAAAAAGCAAGGATAGCGATCACTCACTTCCTGCAAGATTGCTTAAACCAGGAACAGCGCGTTGTGCTTATTATTCACGGTAAAGGTCGTCATCATTCGAAACCCCCTATATTAAAAAATAAACTGAATCATTGGTTGCGCCATTTAACTATCGTATTAGCATTTAGTGCCGCACCACCAGCCCAAGGAGGCGGGGGCGCAACGGTGGTTTTGCTTAAAAACATATCGAGGAGACGATTGATTGAGTAAAAAAAGCGCGATTATTATTGGGATTTCGGGTGCATCGGCCTCTGGGAAAAGTTTACTAGCCAATACCATTGTGAAAGAACTCGGTTCCGATCAAGTCATTGTGGTATCTGAGGATTCTTATTATAAAGATCATAACAATCTCCCTTTTGAAGAACGTGCAAAAATCAATTACGACCATCCTGATTCCATTGATCATGAACTCCTTTATCAACATTTATTATTACTCCAACAAGGCAAATGCGTAGATGTTCCTATCTATAACCATTCATTACATATACGCGAAAAAACCAGCCGAAAAATCGGTCCTCATACGATTATCGTGCTAGAAGGAATATTATTATTTGTCGAACAATCGCTGCGTGATCTGATGGATATTCGTATATTCATGGAAACCGCTTTAGATATTTGCTTAATCAGACGATTAAAACGCGATATTAAAGAACGAGGAAGAACATTAGATTCCATATTAAAGCAATATGAAGAAACCGTAAGGCCCATGTATCTTCAATTTATTGACCCTTCTAAACGCTACGCGGATCTCATTGTGCCACGTGGTGGCGGTAATCGAATCGCAATTGATATGATTAAAGCAAAGATGCGTGAATTATTAAAAAATTTAAATGATTCAGCAATTTGATGTAGCAATATGAGCAACATCCGTATAGAATATTTTGGTAGTACCTAAGGCACCGCCAGGAGGGCGGATGAAACTTAGAAATAAAATATTAATAGCCATCAGTTTAGCTTGGCTAGTCTTCCTGGGATTAACCTATTTAGGATCACGTTTTTTCCTTATTCAAAGCTTTTTAAACCTTGAGCAAGATCGAGCAGATAGAGATCTTGCACGCGTTGATCAAGCAATCGATCAAGTCAATTATGCCCTCTACACTTATACAGCCGATTGGTCGCATTGGAATGATTTATATGATTTTATGCAAGGGAAAAAACCCGAATTTGTACCTGATAATTTAAACATGACTGCTTTCGTTAATTCTCATATTAACCTAGTCAGCTACTGGGATAATCAAGATAAAATTGTTGTTGGTGCCGCTGTTGATACGGACCAACAAAAACTGGTCGCTTATCCAAAGGGATTAGATAACTATCTTTATCCAGGCAGCTTATTGTTCAATCATAAAGATATTAATAAAGACATTCGCGGTTTCATTCTTGTTTCATCCGGTATTATGTTAATTGCATCTGCTGCGGTAACAGATGGCGACAAATTACTTCCCCCCTTAGGTGTCAGCATCTTTGGACGTAACTTAGACGCAAGCCTGGTAAAACAAATTGCTGATACAACAAAAGTAGATGTGAAATTATTTTTACCCACTGACATTGCAAATTCCTCCTCTTTACAAAATTATTTCAATCTCATTTCACAGTCTGAAAAAGGTCATTACAGCACACCTATTTCTAATCATTTGTTAGAGGGATACACTGTTATTAAAGATGTTTACAATCGACCGATCGGCATGTTTCGTATGAGCACGCCACGCGCAATTTATCTCAGTGGACAAAAAGCAGTTAATTATTATCTCGCTACATTTCTTGTACTTGGTATATTATTTTCTATTCTCATGTTATGGTTGTTACGCATTTTAATTGTAAGACGCTTAGAAAAATTAGATACACAAGTAGCAGATATCGGTGCTAAAAATGCTATTCACCAACGCGTCGATGCGAGCGGCCGCGATGAGTTATCATCTGTATCTTCTGAAATCAATAATATGTTAGATATTATTCAAGCATCACACGACCAATTAGAGCATCGTGTTCAAGAACGCACACAAGAATTACAAAAAACAAACATTCAATTACAACAAGAAATCACTGAGCGCAAATCAGTTGAACGAGAATTAGTTATCCATAAAGAACATTTAGTGCGCCTTGCCCATTATGATAATTTAACGGCATTACCTAATCGTGTCTTTTTTAATGAGATCTTGAATAAAGCTATTAATCATGCAAAACGTCACAACAAGGTGTTAGCTGTTTTATTTATTGATTTGGATCGTTTTAAAAATATCAACGACGCGCTTGGTCATCCTATTGGTGATTTAGTATTGAAAGAAATGGGTAATCGATTCGCAAGCATATTGCGAGCAGGTGACATTTTAGCACGCTTAGGTGGCGATGAATTTATTATTTTGTTAAATGACATTGGTCATCCTAAATTCGCAGGTCCCGTGGCTGAAAAACTCCTTGGTGTTTGCGCACAACCAGTAAAAATTGATTCCCATGAATTTTTTATTACAGCAAGCATTGGTATTTGCGTGTTTCCTAATGATGGCAATTCCCTCGAGGATTTACATAAAAATGCTGATATGGCTATGTATAAAGCAAAACGATCAGGGGGTGGCATTTATCAATATTATACACAAGAAATGGATATCGCTGCTCACGAACACATTAAACTGGAGGCAGCTATACGTAAGGCCATACAAAACCAAGAATTTGTTTTGCATTTCCAACCCCAATTAAATTTAAAAACGGGCGTGATTGAATGTGTAGAAGCACTTATTCGTTGGGAACATCCCGAACTTGGCATGATTAGCCCAGCAAGATTTATTCCTTTAGCAGAAGAAACTGGCTTAATTCTACCCATTGGTGAATGGGCTATTCGTGAAGCTTGTCGCATTAATAAAGCATGGCAACATGCCGGATACGACCCTGTTGCAGTTGCAGTCAATATTTCTCCCAAACAATTTCGCCATCAAGATATCGCTGAAATTATTTCAACTGCTTTAAAAGAAGTTGAATTAAATCCTAAATATCTTGAGGTAGAAATTACTGAAACAGCTGTCATGGACGATGTTGATATTGCAATTGACCGCTTGAAAAACATTCATAACATGGGTGTGCACATTTCAATTGACGATTTTGGTACAGGTTATACATCCATCAGTTATTTAAAACAATTTCCAGTGAATGTTTTGAAGATTGACCAGCAATTTATTAAAGGCATTCCTTATAACCAGAATGATTTAGCAATTACAAGTGCCGTAATTGCGCTTGGTCATAACCTTGGACTTAAAATTGTAGCAGAAGGCGTTGAAACAGCAGAGCAAGTACAATACTTGACAGATCACAATTGTGATTTAATCCAAGGCTATTTTTTAAGCCGTCCGTTACCAGCGAACAAAATAGCTTTACAATTTACTAAAAGTGGGGAAACACAGGATACAATTGTACAAAGCTAATTGAAATTTTATTTTAAGGGACTAACCTATGAAAAAAGCATTTGCTCTATTATCCATTGGCATTCTAACTAGTATTGCTTTATCAACAGAAGCTGCAACGTGTTGTAAAAAATATCATAAAAAATGGAAAACCTGTTGCATAAAACACGATGCTTGTTGTGTGAAGCGCACAGCACCATCTAAAGAAATGAATCTAGCCGCACAACCCAAACCCATCACTGGTGATCCCAATTTCAATTTTTTTGAACGAGTCAGTGGTAGTTTAGCGTTTACTACTAATTATGTTTTCCGTGGCATTAGCCAAACCTCCAATTTACCAGCTGTACAAGGTGGCTTAACCTATACCTTTCCCATCGGGATTTATTTAAATGCATGGGGATCCAATGTAAAATTTACGGATAGCACCGCAAATATTGAAATTGATACCATTCTTGGAATACGCCAATCCATTGG
>MGXW01000081.1 GCA_001801495.1 Gammaproteobacteria bacterium RIFCSPHIGHO2_12_FULL_37_34 | reverse complement strand
ACACTGCTATTCAAAAAATAGGGGTGGCTTACCAATGACTGTTCAGTATTTGACTTCTACTTTTTCTAGAAGCGAATTAACGAGGGGTGTCGCGGAAGGAGGGCTCCCACCGCGCGCAGGTACGAGCACGGTGGGATACCTGCAGCTAAGCCTGCACCAGCATGTTTTAAGCTGGTGAACCCCGAGTAATACAATCTTTGAAGTCAAAATAAAGTTAACATCTAATGGTTACGTGAGTGACGTTAATACAATCCTTCCGCTGGTTTTTCTCCGCTATCTGCAGCAACAGTATCTGTACTACTTTCTTTATCTGGTACGAAAGGTAACATAAAATATTCGAACATAGCATTTACATCGTTTGCTGATGTACGTTTACCTGTTGAGGGATCAATGCGAATACTGATAACGCCACTCGGTTGTTCAATAACATGTTCTCGTTTACCTTTCAAAGCGGATTGCATGAATTGAATCCACACAGGAAGTGCAGCTTGTGCGCCGTATTCATGTAAAGATTGAGGTTGTGGAAAACCCATCCAGGCGACCGCAACCAAATCAGGTGTGAATCCTGCAAACCAAGCATCGACTTGATTTTGAGTGGTGCCAGTTTTTCCAGCAATATCATTACGTCCTATAGTTTTTGCTAAGGTTGCAGTACCGCGTTGAATGACATCGTGCAAAGCCGATGTCATGAGAAAAGCGTTTTGTTTGGAAAGCACACGTTGGGCAGAAACCACTTCATAAGGACAATTTTCTTCACAAGCAACTAAGGGTCTTGCTTGATAGATAATTTGGTCTTGGGTATCGCGGATGGTATCGATGATATAAGGAACAACTTTTTGTCCACTATTGGCAAATATCGCATAAGCCTGTGCCATTTGCAGTGGTGTGACGGTAGCTGTTCCTAATGCAAGTGATAACCCTGGCGGTAATTGCATAGCAGAGAAACCAAAACGTTTGAGATAATCAGTGGTATAAGATAAGCCCATTAATGCTAATAAACGAATAGAAACCAAATTACGTGATTGCATAATAGCAGTGCGCAAACGAGTAGGGCCATAAAATTTATGGGTTTCGTTTTGTGGGCGCCAGAGACTATTATCCATTTGCTCAATAACGATGGGTGCATCGTTAATAACGGTTGCTAGTGTATAGCCTTTTTCAAGTGCAGCCGAATAAACAAATGGTTTGAAGCTTGACCCAGGTTGACGATTCGCGCTCGTAATAACATTAAATTTACTTATTTGATAATCAAAACCACCTACCATAGCGAGAATAGCTCCGTTTTGGGGATGAAGAGCTACTAAACCAGATTCTACCCGAGGTATTTGTGCAAGCTGATAACCTTGAGAGGTTGCATTGATGTAAACTACATCACCCAATTTCACAATTTGTTCTGCTCGTTTTGGTTTAGGGCCTAAATAATCCGCATTCACTTGTTTGCGTGCCCAGGCTAATCCCGCCCATGGAATAATGGTTAGATCGCCATTTCTTTGTAGGATGGTGATGGTTTTTGTAGTGATCTCAAATACGGCTGCTGGTTCTAATTTATTAATGATGGGTATGTTATTTAATTCTTTTATCCAACCATCCATTGTTTCTATAGAAGGCATACCAAGATTTTGAATGGGTCCGCGATAGCCGTGCCGTTGATCATAGGCTAATACATTATCGCGTATTGCTAAATGAGCTGCGTATTGTAGATGACTATTGACTGTTGTATATACCTTAAAACCATCGGTATAAATGCTATCGCCGTACATTTGTTCGAGTTGCTCGCGCACTAATTCAGCAACATACGGTGCTTTTATTTCGGTTTTTAGATCATGATAACGAGCATTGAGCGGTGCTTGAATGGCTTTTTCATAGCTGGCATCATCGATGTAGCCTTCTTCGTGCATACGCGCGAGCACATGATTGCGGCGTTTTTTTGCTGCATCAGGATTAGAAAGTGGATTTAAAGCAGAAGGTGCTTTAGGCAATCCAGCTAGCATAGCATATTGATCAAGTGTGAGATCATTTAAAGATTTGCCGTAATAAACAGCTGCAGCTGCAGCAACACCATAAGCACGATTGCCAAGAAAAACTTTATTGAGATAGAGTTCGAGGATTTTTTGTTTTTTTAATTTATGCTCAATTTTAATGGCTAATAAAATTTCACGTATTTTACGCCCCATCGTTTTTTGGCGAGAAAGATAAAAACTGCGGGCAACTTGCATGGTGATTGTGCTGCCGCCTTCTAGTTTTTTACCCGTTTTTAGCAAGCGAAGTGCCGCTCGACCCAAACCAGGTAGATCGACGCCTTTATGTTTGAAATAGCGTTGATCTTCAGTGGCAAGCACGGCTTGAATCAGTGGTTGTGGAATTTGATCGTAAGGAATAGGTATGCGGCGTTTTTCTCCAAATGTTGCAATTAATTTTTTATCTTGAGAAAAAATTTGTAGTGGAACTTGTAATTGTACGGTGTTTAGCGCATCAATATCGGGGAGTTCATATTCAATATAATAAAGTGCGCCTATAATAATGACGGCAGCAAACAGTAAAGAAGTGATGATAACCGCTCGAATGAGACGAAGAAAACGGTTCATTTAAAAAACTCTTGCATTTTAATGGGCATTAAGTATAGTACCACCATTACAATTAAAGCAATGTCTTTTCCTTATTTTATCTTTTTACATACCTATTTACAGCTTTGCATCCCAGTCTTTTCATTGCTCAAAACCATTTAAAAGGAGCTTCTTTGAAATCGTTTTTTTACCAGTCCAATAAAATGGGGCTGGATATTCAACCGAATGGCATCCGCTTGTTAGGGTTAAAAAAAATTAAACATACGTTTTATCTTGGAGATATTGGGATGAGGGATAAAGGTATAGATGCTTTTTTTATGCATGGGACAATTAAATATTGGGATCAATTGACAGTAGTGTTAACGGATATGGTTGAGAATATGGGAATCAAGGGTCGATCAGTATCGTTGCATCTTCCGCTCCATTTAGTAAACATGCAGCGATTACAATTACCGCTTGATGTGTCGGATGCTCAGATAGCATTAGAAATTCATGCTCATATGAAAGAGCAAGGGTTGATTGAAGAAATGTTTTTTCATGATTATTACCGGTTCATAAAAAATGAGTGTTCTGAAATATTATATGTGGCTGCATCTCGAGAATATTTATCACGTTATATCGAATGTGTTGATCAAGCAGGATTGCGAGTGAAAGCGATTGATATCGATGTATACGCTTTGCTGCGGGTGATACAGTATGTCTATGATCAGTTTTCGCAGCACGATAGAAGTGTATGCCTCCATCAGCAAGTAGCTCTTCATCCATTCACTCGCGAGCAACAAGCAGGCAATATACTGCTATATTTTACTCATTTAAATGTAACATTGGTTTTATTGAATGGTTTTGAAATGATTGCTTATCGATGTTGGGAGGTGACTGATGAGAAGTATTGGTTTCAATTAAATAATGACATCTTATCTTTTTTAACATCTTTCCCATCTACTCATTTTCAAAAGTTAATCATTTGCGGTGCGCATCCGTGTGTTTCCGTTATTGTGGATGCGCTTACTCAGCACTATGGGTTACCTGTTTATTTTCCAGATATTTTTGCACATTTTAAACCATTCAATAGAAATTGTTATGATCAATATCATGCAGCAGATTTTTTATTAGCATGTGGTTTAGCAATGCGAGAAAATGATAAATGGTAGTAATCAATTTATACCCTTGGCGGGAATGTAAGAAGCGGTATGAAAAAAAAGTTATTGCATGGTTTATTGGCATGGCTATATTTTTGCCATTTGGTAGCCTAACAGCCCTACATGTTTTTTTATCTTCTAAACTAAATGCGCTGAATCAGCGCGTCGCTCTTCTTAACCAAACAGTTAAACATATGGAAGATTCAGATCATATCGTTCGCCGTACTAAAAAAGAGCATCTTCTGTTTAATAATAGGATGAATCATTTTATGCATTATCAAAATCGCACCCTAAGCTTACTGAATGCATTAGGTCAACCCAATCTATACTATCTTTGTTTTACTAACATTCAACGCGAACAAAGTATGGTTTATTTTACTGGGTATGCTCGCTCTATAGCAGATTTAACTCATTTTTTTTTGCATTGGCGTGGAGCAAATCTTTTTACAGAAATGAAAGTAGAGAAAATCTATTATCAATCCGACGACTCTATTCGTTTTCAATTGAAGGCGGCAGAGCTCCTATCCAAGCCAAGAATCGCCTAGGTGCTTACCTTATTATGCAATATCAATATCGCTGGTTGTATGTTGTTATCATGACGTCCTCTATTTTTTTTATGGGTTATATCTATGATATTAAACCCATCTATCATGATTTGTTTGTATTACGCAACCATCATCAGCAGTTACTAGGAGAATTAACATTGTATCGACAACGACAAAACAAACCATTTTATCCTTTCACACAAGATGTTGTTATGGGTGATACGCACACAAAGAAAGCGATACAACATTCAGTAGATGTGCTAGCGGCATTGTCGACCATAGAGCACCAAAGTGGTGTGCGTATTCGATCGTTGAATCAATCACACCAATTATTTCATCATGCTAATATGAGAAGGCTCCATCTTATTATTCGTGGTCGTTTTACACAAATTTATTCATTTATTCGCTTGCTTTCTGCCTATCCCATTTTTATTTTGGATTTTAATTATCAACCGCTTCAATCAGATTACTATTCTCTCGTATTAAATTTGCTCATTATTCAAAGCAAATTTTTTTATGGTGGGAATCTTACGCGGTTGAATCAGGATGCAACGCACAACTTGTTTTGTACCACATCTCATTTATTTGATTCGAATTATTTTTATGATGTATCCATGTTGCAATTTATTCCTATAGATCAACTTAAAATGGTTGGATATATGCAACAAGGTGTGCAACATCGTGCATTGGTATCAACAGAAAATCGCGCTGTTTTTAGTTTAAATGAAGGTGATCGCATTGGGATAGAACGTGGTGTAGTTCAAAAAATCTTGCCATCACGCATCATTTTTTTGCTTGCTCACCAGCGGCAGATTATTTTGAAGATGGAGCAATCCGCACGTGATTAAATTTATTTTTAGATTTATGAGCATTTTATTTATGTTGCTGAGTTATACGAGTTATGCGGGTAATGAAAATTTATCTCTCGAATTACGCGATACTAATCTTCGCGATGCAATTAGTATCATCGCGAAATTTTTGAAGATAAATGTGATGATGAGCCCATCTATTCATGGTATGGCGAATGTGAATTTGCATTATGCGTATCCTCAGGCGGTTTTCGATTTACTTCTGATATCACATGACTTGGTTAAATGGCAAGTAGGGAATATTTACTATATTGGCCCTCGAGAGGAGTTTATTAAACGTAAACAAGAAGAATTAAAGTGGCAGGAAGTAAGGGAGGATGCATCACCACTTGTGACTCGTGTATGGCAAATAAAATATGGCCATGCCAACGATATCATCCATTTGATACAAGATAATCAAGGATCATTTTTATCAAAGCGCGGACACGCATATGTTGATGTGCGTACTAATACTATTTGCGTGCAAGATATTCATGAGAGGTTGGAAGTTATTCGTCAATTGGTGAAACATTTAGATGTACCCATTAAACAAATTCTTATTAAAGCTAGATTAGCTAGTGTTGATAACGACGTTGAGCGTGAATTAGGAATACATTTTAGTTCGTTTTCAACATCGAATCATGAAGAAGCGAACATCAAATCTGAAACAGGCCAATATAGTTTAGCCATTGCAAAATTAGCGGGCGGTTCTTTATTAGATATCAAATTGGCTGCTTTGGAACGTTCTGGCCATGCTGAATTGATTTCTAGCCCAAGCTTATTTACAGCCAATCAACAAACAGCTTCCATTGAAGCAGGTGAAGAAGTACCTTATCAGGAGGTGAGTGAAAGCGGTGGTACGGCGGTTACGTTTAAAAAAGCTGTATTGGGATTAAGAGTAACACCACAGATTTTACCTGACAATCAGGTATTATTGCAGCTACATATTAATCAGGATAGGCCAAGCCATAAAATGGTGCTGGGCATGCCTACTATTAGTACACGTCAGATTGTTACGAATGTATTAGTGAAAATAGGGCAGACGATTGTATTAGGCGGTATTTTTGAATCGAATCAAGAAAAAGGCCAAGAAGGAATACCTTTTATTGATCGGATACCTATTGTTGGGGTATTATTCAAGCAGCAACATTTGCGAGAAAATAAACGTGAATTATTAATTTTTATTACGCCGACAACGATCACACCAACATGAAAACAAGGCAACATAACATTTTTCTCATTGGGCCAATGGGTGCTGGCAAGACTAGCATTGGAAGAGCGTTAGCTAAACAACTCGGTAAGGATTTTTATGATTCGGATGAGGAAATTGAAAAAAAAATGGGAGTCAGTCTCAGTTGGATATTTGATTTGGAAGGAATGGAAGGGTACCGCGAACGGGAAAAAAAGATAATTGATGAATTAAGTTTATTAACTAATACTGTATTATCTACAGGTGGTGGATGTGTGGAAACCAAAGAAGTGTGTGACTATTTGCAGCATCGCGGTTTGATTATTTATATGGAAGTATCCTTGGAAACACAATTAGACCGTTTAAAGCGGGATAAAAGACGGCCGCTACTACAAGGAGAAAATCCGCAAGAAGTATTGAAGCATTTATGGGAAACACGCGAGCCCATTTATGAACATATTGCTGATTGTACAGTGGGTACAGATCATCGATCCATACGGGATGTATGTGATGATATTATTCGTTGGTTAAGGACTATTTAAAACAATACTCGCGTTTAAAGGTTTTTATCGTTTCAATAATTTTTTTAAATTACTTAATGGTTGCGTATTAATCACATCATTTTTCGTAAGCCATCCACGACGTGCTTGAAAAATACCATAGTGCATATAAGCAAATTGATTTGTGCTATGTGCATCAGAGGAAATAGCGATTTTTACTCCGATCTCTTTAGCCGCCTTGCAATAAAGATCATTTAAATCGAGTCGATCAGGTTGGGCATTGAGTTCTAGAATACAACCGCGCTCTTTTGCAGCATGCATGACTTGCTCGATATTGAATGTGTATGGTTCTCGCCTATTGATTAAGCGCCCAGTGGGATGAGCCAGAATATTAAATAAGGGATTATCCATGGCACGCTTGATGCGATTCGTTTGTTCTTCAGAAGATAAATGAAAATTTGAATGTATCGAGCAGATGCGAAGATCTAATTCTTTTAGAATATCAGGAGGCAGATCAAATGATCCGTTTTCTAAAATATCCACCTCAATTGATTTGAGAATAATAATTTTTTTTAATTGATGATTTAATTTGTCAATTTGTTTAATCTGCTGCCACAAGGTTTTTTTATTCAGGCCATGTGCGATCGTTAAATGTTTTGAGTGGTCTGTGATAGCTAGGTATTCATAACCATATTCTTCAGCGATTTTTGCCATTGTTTCTAACTGAGCAGCTCCATCTGTTGCTGTTGTATGGCAATGCAAATCACCACGCATATCGTTTAAGGTGATCAGTTTAGGGAGCTTGTCTTGCTGTGCGGCTTCAATTTCTCCGCGATTTTCACGTAATTCCGGTTCGATATAGGGCAAGCCAATTTGGCGATACATTTCTTCTTCTGTGTTGCCGGCAAGTTGTTTTTTATATTTAAACATGCCGTACTCGTTCATTTTTAATTTTTTGCGTACGGCTATTTTACGTAAAGCAATATTATGATCTTTTGATCCGGTGAAATATAATAATGCTGCGCCATAACTTTTTTTTGGCACCACGCGCAAATCAACTTGCATGCCTGAGCGTAAACGAACAGTAGAACGTGTGGAACCATGCGAAATGACTTCTGATATTTCTTCAAATTGAATGAAGTGATCAATAATTTTTTTACCCAATGATCCCGCTACCACCATATCCAAATCACCCACCGTTTCTTTGTGACGCCGAAAGCTACCGGCGCATTCCACTTTTTCTACGCCTTTTATATTTTTAATATAATGGGTGAGTGCTGTAACAGTAGAAATAGTGTCAACTAATTTTGCACGGGTAACATATTGTTCGCGGTGTAGGATGCCTTGAAGAATTTTTTTTTCAATTTTTTCACCAAACCGAGCTAGTTTTCGTACCCGACCTTTTTCAATTGCGGTTTTTAAATCATTGATGTTTTTTATTTTTAATTTTTTATATAACAATTTTACTCGCGCAGGACCCAAACCTTCAATTTTTAATAGTTCATTTAAAACAGGAGGAATGCGAGTTTCAGTTTCTTTCAATAAGGGAAATTTTCCCGTCTCAACTAGCACCGTGATTTTTTTAGCTAAATCATTACCTATACCAGGTAAATCCGTGAGGTTTTCTCCTTGGGTGATTAATTCAGCAACGCTTTTAGTCAAACCTTCAATGATACGCGCGGCATTTCGATAAGCGCGCACGCGAAAAGGATTAGCACCTTCAATTCCAAGTAAATTAGCTAATTTATAAAAAGCGGCCGCTATTTCAGAATTATGTATGGTCATATTGTTTCTATCCGCCATACTTGATAGGCAGGTTCTTCGTAAGGATGCGTTTGTTTAAGTGCTGCAATGACCTTTCGAATGAATGGATCATCACAAACCATTTCAACTTTATATTCACTGACTTTTTCTAGTTGATTTTGTTTACCAATAAAAGGATCGCTGCCAGATAAAGGTAAAAATTGTCCTTCACCTAATGTTTGCCATGAGCAACATTTATAATCGCCCATTTTACCTGCTCCTTCAGCAAACATAGCATTTTTTACTTCTTCTATATGTGTTTGCGGAACATAAAAACAGATTTTATACATAGAGTCTTAGCCTTTACTTTAATAAAAAATAAGTTTACATTAAAAAGTTATTAATAGAAAAC
>MGXW01000080.1 GCA_001801495.1 Gammaproteobacteria bacterium RIFCSPHIGHO2_12_FULL_37_34 | reverse complement strand
ACCTGCACAAAAGCTCCGCCCAAAGCAAAAAGAAAAGTAAATAATCGAACAGGAATCCAATCTAAAATCATTGCAACTAAAAATGCGCTTTGTGATAAATCAGGCGCTACCTTATCTCGAAGACTGTCTACAGAAGTAAGTGCTATCACGCGATACAATACCGCACCAACTGGGCCCAATATAGTAAACCAGATTAAAACAGCAAAAATACGGTTATTTGCACCAATAAAAATTTTATGAAGTAATTGCTGATGTACATTTTTACTTTCAATGATATTAAACGAGTTTTTTAATTTTTCTTCAGCAAAAACAGCATCCGTTTGTGTGAATGCCTGGATACAAAGAAAGGCATCTGCCCATAAATTTCGTGGGCCAAAGCAATAAAGCAAAATAATAATATCAAATAATAATTTAAGAAATCCGTATAACCACCCTTGTATCATCCAATGAATAAGCGCAACAAGAATAAGCCATGGTATAGCAGAAAAAAGAAGGATGAGATAAGGCGAAAGGTGAGGCATTAATTTTTGTAATTTATTTTGATAGGTAAGATAACCTCGCCAATAACGCAAATGACTCCAATCAAAAAATCGCTCGATGAGTAGCGCGATCAAGACAACAACAAATGTCATATCAATAATCCATTTAAATAAGCCCAGTCGAATGCAAAACCCGGATCTGTCTTACGACTAGGGGCAATATCTGAATGACCAATAATGCGATCTCGGGTAATCATGGGATAAGTTTGCCTCAATAAATGAATAACTTTAGCTAAGTATTCATATTGAACGAGTTCATAAGATAAAGCATCTACACCTTCCAATTCTATCCCAATTGAGAAATCGTTACACTGTTTACGACCTTTAAAGAATGATTCTCCCGCATGCCACGCGCGCTTAGCAAAGGGCACAAACTGCACTATTTCGCCAGTACGCTTAATTAAGAGATGAGCAGAAACATGTAGATGAGCAATCGCAGCATAAGCTGGATGAGAAAAACTATCTAGCCTACCACAGAAAAAATCTTCTATTGCTGTTGAACCGAATTCACCAGGTGGGAGGCTAATCCCATGAATCACAATTGTATCAATGAGCATCCCTGGCGGGCGATCATCGCAATGCGGGGAAGGTTGATAGCAAACAGGCTCTAATAAGCCCATCTGCAAATTAACTTTGAAAGTAGACATAAAACGATTATATCGAAATCACCTCTTGCAAAATAGAGTAAAATATTGAAAAATGGCGCTTTATTAGAGCAACCTCCATGCAAGCAGAAGAAATCAAACAACTGATTGAAGCGGGTCTTAGTCATGCCAAAGCCCTCGTTGAAGGAGATGGTACGCATTTTACTGTTGTAGTCATTAGCTCACTATTTGCAGGTAAATCTCGTCTAGAAAAACAACAATTAGTTCATCATGCTGTAAAAAAGCAGTTATTAGATGGAACGCTACACGCACTTTCCATTAAAACATTTACGCCAGATGAATGGCGCGACCAACGGATGTGATATGGAAAAATTAATCATTAAAGGTGGCATTCCCTTAAATGGCGAAATTAAAATTTCTGGCGCAAAAAATGCTGCTCTGCCTATTTTGGCAGCCTCATTATTAAGCAAATCTCCTATTCAAATTGGCAATATTCCACACTTACAAGATGTGACTACCATTGTAAGCCTGCTAGGACAAATGGGTGTGCGCATTACATTAGATGAACGTTCAGGCATTGAAGTGGATTCCAGCCATTTAGAATCGTTTCAAGCTCCTTATGAGCTCGTTAGAACCATGCGCGCTTCTATTTTAGTGCTTGGGCCTTTATTAAGTCGCTTTGGTAAAGCTGAAGTTTCTTTGCCTGGGGGCTGCGCTATTGGTACACGACCTGTTGATCAACATTTAAAAGGATTACAGGCCATGGGTGCAGAGATCCAAATTGAAAACGGCTATATTCGAGCAAAAGCAAAAAAATTATATGGCGCAACAATTGTTATGGATCTTGTAACTGTTACAGGAACAGAAAATATTATGATGGCAGGCACCATCGCTAAAGGACAAACAATTATTCATAATGCCGCTCGCGAACCTGAAGTGGAAGATCTTGCCAATTTTTTAAATATATTAGGGGCAAAAATTAAAGGTGCGGGAACTGCAACCATCACAATCGATGGAATAGATGAACTGGGCGGCGGCACATACTCTGTTTTACCCGATAGAATCGAAACAGGAACCTATTTGGCAGCAGCCATCATTACACGCGGCAAAATCAAACTAAAAAATAGCCGGCCAGACTTACTGGAATCCGTATTACTGAAACTAGAAGAAACAGGAGCCATTATCGATACTGGATTGGATTGGATCGCTCTCGATATGCAACATCAGCGCCCTCGTGCTGTCAATATTAGTACGGCGCCCTATCCTGCCTTTCCTACTGATATGCAAGCACAAATGATGGCAGTAAATGCAGTTGCTTATGGAACAGGTATCATCACTGAAACTGTTTTTGAAAATCGCTTCATGCATGTTCAAGAATTACAACGTATGGGAGCAACCATTTCACTAAAAGGTAATACCGCCATTTCTACCGGATGCGATCAATTGCATGGCGCTCCTGTTATGGCTACTGATTTGCGAGCTTCTGCAAGCTTAGTGTTAGCTGGATTAGCAGCAAAAGGTGAAACGATTATTAACCGTATCTACCACATCGACCGCGGATATGAATGTATAGAAGAAAAGCTAGCTCAGTTAGGCGCACAAATTCAACGCATACCTTAAGACGATAAATAAAAATCTAACGTTTTACGCAATCCCACATTCATATCAACTTGAGGTGCCCACCCAAGATATTCTTTGGCACGCAAAATCATAGGAACGCGCAAGGTAACATCTTGATAACCATCGCCATAATAACTACTAGCATCTACATCAACCAACTGCACTTGCTTGGCTTGCAAAGCATAGCGTGGAAAATATTGAATAATATGCTGCAAAAGCGTTTCTGCTAATTGGCGAATAGAAATATTTTCTAAAGGATTACCAATATTAAAAATTCTACTGCTGGCACAATTATTTTTATTTTCAATCATGCGCATGAGCGCATCGATACCATCATCAATATAAGTAAAACAACGTTGCTGCAATCCACCATTCACCAAATTAATGTTTTCACCACGTAAAATATTACCAATAAATTGTGTTAAAACACGTGAACCACCTGGTTTTGGATTAAAAACATTATCTAAGCGCGGACCATACCAATTAAAAGGTCTAAACAAAGTGTATGCTAATCCTTTATGTTTGCCATACACATAAATTAAACGATCTAATAATTGTTTTGAGGTGGAATAAATCCAACGTTCTTTATTAATTGGTCCTGTCACCAAATAACTTTCCTCTTCATCAAATTCGTTATCAGGGCACATACCATATACTTCGGAAGTAGATGGAAAAATAATCCGCTTGTTATAGTGAACACATAAACGAATGATTGTAAGATTCGCTTCAAAATCAAGCTCAAATACACGAAGCGGGTCTTGCACATATAAAGCGGGGGTGGCAATAGCAACCAGCGGTAAAATAACATCGCACATTTCAACCTGCGTACGAATCCACTCTTTTTCTTCGGTAATATCACCAATTTTAAAACGGAAACGGGGATCATTTAAATAAACTTGTAATTTATCATGTGACAAATCCATAGCATTAATCTGCCAATCTGTTTTAGCCATGATTGCATCACATAAATGGCCGCCAATGAACCCATTTGCACCAAGCATTAAAATTTTCATAAGGTATCTAATATGCCTATTTAATTAAAAACGCTATACATGACATCAAGCACTCTATCATGTTCAGCATCTGTCATCCCAGGAAACAAAGGTAAACTAACAATACGCTCGCACACATCTTCTGCCTGTGGAAAATCTCCTAATTTAAAACCAAATACTTGCCGATAATAAGGGTATAAATGAACAGCACGATAGTGTAAGCCTGTACCAATATTTTTCTCCTGCATGGCTCGCATAAACTCATCACGATTGATATGTGTGATATCTTCATTGATAAGCGGTGTATAAATATGCCATGAATGCAAATGATCATAATGGGGTCGTGTGGGTAACGTCCACTGCACCCAATCAGATAATGCCTCATGATATCGATTTGCTAATTCATTACGACGAGCAATAAAACTGGCTAAATCTTTCAGTTGGTGAATACCGATCGCAGCTTGAATATCAGTCATATTAAATTTATAACCAGGTAACACAATTTCGTAATCTTGGCTACCATGTTTACCATAGCGATTCCAAGCTTGTCTATCGATACCATGAAACCGTAATTGTGCAATTCGCTCAGCCATATCTTGATCACGGGTAACAACACACCCCCCTTCGCCAGTCGTCATGTTTTTATTAGGATGAAAGCTAAATACTTGCGTATCACCAAAACTACCAATGCGTTTACCTTTATATTCTGAGCCTATCGCATGAGCAGCATCTTCAATTACCCGCAATCCATACCGATTAGCAATTTCATATAAAGCATCTAAATTAACCGCCAATCCTGCAAAATGTACAGGCAAAATAGCCCGAGTATGTGGAGAAATAGCTTGTTCTAATAATTCAATATTCATATTGAATGTTTTAGGATCAATATCCACCAAAACAGGTTTACCGCCTGCCAAAACGATAGTATTTAATGTGGCTGCAAAAGTAAGCGGTGTGGTAATAATCTCATCTCCTGGTTGCAATCCAAGCGCAAGTAAAGCAAGATGCAATCCAGCCGTAGCAGATGCCAATAATAAAACAAATGGCGCCTCAAGATGCGATAGCTCACGTTCCTTAGCATAAAAATATTCTTTCAATGCTTCGGTAAATTGCGCAACACGAGGGCCGGTTGTTATCCACCCGCTTTTCAAACAAGCGATCACTTCATCAATTGCTGCTTGACTGATAGATGGACGAGAAAACGGTAAAAACTCAGACATAGGCTATACCTTTTATAATTAGCTACTTTGAGCAACTAAATACACACCAGCAATGATAATAAAAATTCCTAAAATACGCAGTGAGGTAAGCGGTTCCCCAAATAAATAATAAGCCGCTAAGGCATTGACTATATAACCAATGCTAAGCATAGGGTAAGCAAAACTAACCTGTACACGAGACAAAACCAATAACCACACACCAACGCTCATCACATACATCATCAAACCGATCATAATCGGCGGGTTACTCATGACTTTAAAACTAACTGGAATAGCACTTGCCAAACTAAAATCAAAATGTCCAATTTGAGTCATGCCTGCTTTTAGCATAAGCTGGGCACCTGCATTTAGCATCACCCCTAATAAAATTAATCCGAACATCATCGATATAACCTCTCTAGCTATTTAAGTGAGAATTCCTGAATTATCATCATTATTACACATTTTATAAAAATATAAGATATAATAGACGGCTTTTTAAGCACTTTCATTGAAAACAAGAGGAATGAATTATGACAACATTAGTCGGCACAAAAGCTCCTGATTTTACTGCAGCAGCAGTAATGGCAAATGGTGAAATTAATAATCATTTTAATTTACATAAAGCCATTACCAATAAATATAGTATTATTTTTTTCTATCCATTAGATTTTACCTTCGTCTGCCCATCAGAATTAATTGCTATTGATAATCGCATAAAAGAATTTGAAAAACGCAACACTTTAATCCTGGGTGTATCCATTGATTCGCAATTTACTCACAGCGCTTGGCGCCATACTGCTGTTACCAATGGTGGTATTGGGCAAATTCATTACCCACTTATTGCAGATGTTAATCATCATATATGTCAAACTTACGGCGTTGAACACCCCACCGCGCATATCGCACTACGTGGTGCATTCTTAATCGATAAACAAGGCATAGTACGATCACAAATCGTCAATGATTTGCCATTGGGTCGCAATGTTGATGAATTATTACGATTAGTGGATGCATTAGAATTTCATGAAAAAAACGGTGAAGTATGCCCTGCTGGCTGGACCAAAGGAAAAATGGGTATTAAACCAACCACTGAAGGTGTTGCACAATTTCTTTCGAATGAAGCTGGTCAGTTATAACTATTCTAAAAATATTGATATCGCTACGCGCGAAATAAATTCGCGCTTGCGATAAAATTTCTTTTAAAACCCCTTTAACTTTTTGTTTATCTCTGTTATAAAATCTCTCCGCATGAAAAATGTTATATAAAATATTCGGTTGTTTTATATTATACATTTTTTCATGATGTGAATAAAAATTGCTTGCAATTAAACTAAAATGCGCAGCTTTAGCGTGTTTGGATGAAAATTTGCTTGCAATATTAAACAATTATGAGTTACCTTAAATTCGTCCGGATAATATTTCAAGGAGATACTTCAACTATGAAATTAAAACTCGTTGTTGCATCAATGAGCATTCTTGGTTTGATAAGTTGCCCAGCTTTTGCAACACATACCAAGAAAAAACATCATCATAAGATGATGAAACAACAAATGGCCCAAAGGGATTATAAAGACTATAAGGATATGGGTAATATGCAACCTGCTCCAGAAGTCTGCACCATTCCTGCATCAGCTATGACTATGGTAGAGATGACACAAAATATGGGTCGTTCTTTACCCAATCCATGTAATCCAGGTTGGTTTAACCGCATTCTGGTCAGTGGTGGTCTCAATGCTGATCTCCATTGGGGTAATCGCAATGCAAACATTATGGGTGAAAATTATCAACTCATTTCCATTAATGATGCATATTTAAACGTGGGAGCAAGGGTCAATGATTGGACTAAAGCATTTGCAAGTCTTAGCTTTAGTAATCCAACAACCAATGCTAACCCTTCTTTATTTAATAATTTTGGGTCTGCTGAATATAGCGCTGCTTATGTTAATAACATTAACGGTACTGCTAATAATGTTGTTCAACTTGAACAAGCATTTGCCACATTCTCTAATTTTGATGTGACACCTGTCTTCATACAAGTTGGTAAGCAATTCCAAGATTTTGGTCGTTATGATATACATCCTATTACTGCTAGCATGACTCAAGTCATGTCAGAAGTATTAGCGACTTCAGTCAAACTTGGATTTTTATATAGCGGATTTCACGGATCACTCTATGCATTTAACGATCCTATAAATAAAGTTACACAAAGTAGTAGACCTACCAATGTTGGCGCTGCCTTAGGCTATGATATGGTAAATGATCAGCTTGGATTCGATCTTGGAGCAGCTTATCTTTATAACATCATTGGCGCTAACGATATTGCTTACAGCGTAGTCAATTTTACAGGCTCTAACTATAACAGTCGTGTTGGTGGTTACGCATTATACGCGGATGTGAATAGTGGGCCATTCACCATTGGCGCTCGTTGGACAGGAACATCATCCAATTTTAACGCTAGCGATATGCCAAGCCGTGGTAATAATAGCCTTGCTGCAGGCTCTGCTGCTGTTGGTTCAGGAACCGCTACTACACCTGCTGCAGGTGTAAATGGCGCAAGACCATGGGCATGGGGTCTCCAAGCTGGTTATGGCTTTGATGTGTGGAATAAAAACCAAAATATCTATGTTGGTTATCAATCAAGCGGAGAAGCTGCTGGCTTAAACCTGCCGCAAAGCCGTTGGTTGGCTGGATACAACATTGATATGTGGAAAAGCCAAAGCATGGGTACAACCAATCTCGGTGTAGAATGGGATAATGACAATGCCTTTAGTCGTCGTAGTGGCGGCACAGGTAATGTCACTAATCTCGTTTCTTTACGAGCTGCGGTCAAATTCGGTTAATTTTCAATATATTAAAAAAGCCCGCTTCTTGCGGGCTTTTTTTTGTATCCAATGAAATAAACCAAACAGAAAATGCATGCTTTATTCATAATGAGTCCACATGCGAATAATTTTAATGGTCTTTTCTTTTAAATAAATTTGATAAACAAGTCTATGTTGAATATTGATTCGTCGTGAATAAGCACCAGTTAAATCTCCAATCAATTTTTCATAGGGTGGTAGATTTTTAAAGGGATTTGATTTCAATAAACTTAATAAGGCTTCAGCTTTTGGCTTAAAGCCTGCTGATGCTAACCGTTTTGCATCTTTTTGAGCTTGTTTGGTAAAAATAATTTTCCATGTCACCAGTCAAGGTTCTCATCACATTTATTTAATGGTATTTTCAATCCCTTTCTGATGGATGTGCCCATATTAGGAATAGACAATAAATACAACGTTTCTTGTAGAGCAGACCAATCTTCTTCAGATACCAAAACAGCGTTAGATTTTTTGCTAGTAATATGAATGGGCTTGTGTGAGTGAGAAACTTGATCAATTAATCGATACAAGTTTGCTCTAGCTTTAGTAGCAGTATAAGTAGCCATATCTTAAGATCCTTTATGTTAAATAAAGCGTACGTGATAGCGTACTGTTTGTCAAGGAACCTCGGAGCGAATTTACCTAAACCGATTCGCTAAATAACAAAAAAGCTCTGCTGTGCGCTCAGCATCATAAATAGCGGAATGTGCTTTTTCTATATCAAAGGGAATGCGCGCACGTCGTGCTGCACGAGCTAAAACCGTTTCCCCCAAAGCAACTGCCGCTAATGAAGCAGTATCTAAGGTAGTAAACGTATGAAAAGGAAGAGAACGAAGTTGGGATCTTTTTGCTACTGCTAAAATAAAATTCAAATCAAACCAAGCATTATGTCCAACTAATACTGCACGGTAACACGCCGTTATCTCTAGCTCCATTCTTACTATCGTAAAAATGCGCTGCAAAGCTTGCGCTTCTGGAATAGCAAAACGAAAAGGATGAGATGGATCAATGCCAGTAATTTCTAATGATTCTTTTTCCAAACGAGCGCCAAAAAAAGGTTCCACATGATAGGCATACGTTTGATTGCGACACAGTTTACCTTCTTGATCAATAGCAAGCGTCACAGCAGCTATCTCAAGAAGCGCGTCGGTATCTGAGTTTAACCCCGAGGTTTCCACATCGACCACAATAGGTAATAATCCGCGAAAACGACGTGATAAATTTGTTGAAGGTTGTCGATTCATTTTTTCTCGTTTCAATATTTTGATATATTGTGAACTTAATCCAATTGATTTTTTAAGGGAAAACTATGCTAACCACGATTCGCCCATCTCATCCTTTGCGAGATATTATCACAAATGCTTACCGAATGGATGAAACTACATGTATCCAGCACCTCATTCAGCAAGCTAAATTACCTGAAGCTACATTAGCCCAAATAGAAATTATAGCCAAAGAATTGCTCATTGGCGCTAGAAAAAATAAAAAAATTAGCAAATTGAACACCTTGCTCTTGCAATACGATCTCTCTACTGATGAAGGAATTGCCTTAATGTGTTTAGCGGAAGCCTTGCTTCGTATACCTGATACAGCTACGCAAAATAAATTCATCGCCGATAAAATCGCAACCATTCATTGGAAGAATCAGCTTGGTAGAACTTCTTCGCTATTTGCAAACGTTGCCACCTGGTCGCTTTTACTCTCTGGAAAAATATATAAACCACAATTAAACGAGCAAAAAAAATGGCTGGATTCGTTAAAGCGTGCCACCAGCCGGATTGGGGTAGTCATGGTAAGACCACTTATCTTACAAGTCATGAAAATGATTGGTGAAGAATTTATTATAGGACAAGACATTCAATCGGCTTTAAAACGGGCACCCGAACTTGAAAAGCTAGGATATCATTTTTCCTTCGATATGCTAGGCGAAGCCGCTCGTACTGCAGAAGATGCAAAACGTTATGTTGCTGCTTACACTAAGGCCATAGAAGTAATTGGTCAAACCTATAAGCTGCACAGTGTAGAAAAAAATAACAGTATTTCTGTTAAGCTCTCAGCCCTACACCCACGCTATGAATATACGCAACAAGAAAGAATACTGAAAGAACTTCCCCCTTTGTTATTGGCTCTTGCTGAAAAAGCAAAACAACATTCTATCCAATTAATCATCGATGCTGAGGAAACAGATAGATTAGACCTTTCTCTTGATATTTTTGAAATTGTTTTTACTCATCCTGCTTTAGCTCTCTGGGATGGGCTAGGTTTAGCCATTCAAGCTTATCAAAAACGAGCATTTTATGTGATTGATTGGCTCGCAGACCTCGCTAAACGCGCCTCAAAAAAAATCACCGTACGATTAGTGAAAGGTGCTTACTGGGATGCAGAAATCAAAAATACCCAAATACACGGATTCCATACCTACCCCGTTTTTACTCGAAAAAACTCAACTGATGTTTCTTATATTGCCTGCGCTAAAAAATTGCTTTCGCAATCAGAACAATTTTATTCTCAATTTGGCACACATAATGCATATAGCATCGCTTCTGTGCTTGAAATAGCAAAAATAACAGGTTCTCAAGACAATTATGAATTTCAATGTCTTCATGGTATGGGCCGCCCACTCTATGATCAATTATTAAGTCAAACCAACTTCAAACCAATTTGCCGAATTTATGCGCCTGTTGGCACCTATCACGATTTACTTGGGTATCTTGTACGTCGCATTTTAGAAAATGGTGCAAATTCATCCTTTCTGCATCAACTCTCTGATGAAACTATTCCTATCGAAAAAATTGTTTTTAATCCTGTCGCACGAATTGCTACGATCGAGAGCAAACCTCATCCTTATATTCCACTTCCTAAATATATTTATAAGGATTGGCTTAATTCGGAAGGATTAGACTTATCACATGCCAACGAATTGCAAACACTTAAAAAACAAATGGAAAAAAACCAAAAACAAATTTGGCAAGCAGGATCACTAATCAATGGACAAATCCCTATTAGCAAAGATAGTAAATTTATCCTCTCTCCATATGATCTGTCTCGTATAGGGAAAACAAGCGATGCAAATGAAACTGACATTGAAAAAACATTAACAATTGCAACCCACGCAACAACATCCTGGGCAGCTGTTCCTGTTATTGAACGCGCCAAAATATTAGAACGAGCCGCTGAATATTTTCAGTGTGATATGCCCATGCTCATCACACTGCTTGCCGAAGAAGGAGGCAAATGTATACTAGATTGTATCGCCGAAATACGTGAAACCATCGATTATTGTCGCTATTATGCTTACCGCGCACAACTAGACTTCACACCAATGCGCTTACCTGGTCCAACTGGAGAACAAAATACACTCAGTTTGCATCCACGTGGCGTGATTGCCTGTATTAGTCCTTGGAATTTTCCATTAGCTATTTTTACCGGCCAAATTGTTGCGGCTCTTGTCACTGGTAATGTAGTCATTGCTAAACCAGCCCAACAAACGCCATTCATTGCTTATCAAGCGATACAAATTTTACATCAAGCTGGCATTCCAAAAGATGTTTTACAATTGCTAATAGGTGAAGGAAGCATCATTGGCGCTAAATTGGTAGCTGATCCACGAATTGCTGGCGTCATGTTCACTGGATCCACAGCAACTGCAAAAATAATTGAGCGATCGCTTGCTAATCGCTTAGGTCCTATCGCTCTTTTTATTGCAGAAACTGGAGGACAAAATGCCATGATTGTCGATTCCTCTGCACTTCCCGAACAAACAGTAATTGACATTGCTCAATCTGCTTTTAATAGCGCAGGGCAACGCTGTTCGGCTTTACGGGTGTTATTTGTACAAGATGATTGCGCACCAACTTTATTAGAAATGCTCAAAGGCTATATGGCCGAATTAACCATTGGCGATCCTCGCTTGCTCGCAACCGATATTGGACCAGTGATTGACGAAAACGCTTTGCACATGTTAAAAAACCATTTTGCTAAAATGAACCAGCAAGCTACTTTATTAGCCCAGGTACCCTTACGACAAACACCCCCAGGTTATTATTTTGCTCCTTGCGTGTTTGAAATAAATCATTTAAGCCTACTTGAAGGTGAAATATTCGGCCCCATTTTACATGTGATTCGTTATCGTTCTACCGAATTAACAAAAATAATGCAAAATATTATAGATACCGGTTACGGATTAACATTAGGCGTTCATAGTCGCATCGATTCAGTGGTAGAATCTATTATAGACCGTATGCCAGTAGGCAATAGGTATGTTAATCGAAATATGATTGGCGCAGTAGTTGGTGTACAACCGTTTGGCGGTGAGCGTTTATCAGGAACAGGGCCTAAAGCTGGTGGCCCACATTATTTGCCGCGGTTATGTATCGAGCGATCTACTTCAGTGAATACAACCGCTGTGGGTGGTAATACACATTTAATATCGTTACTTGAGGAAAATTAATGTACGAACCCGATAATATTACTTACGTTATCTTTCTTATCTTTACGGGAACAGCCGTATTATCAACACTTGCGTTATTTACACATCAATCGTTATTAGTAGCCTATATTGCTCTTGGAGCCATATTAGGGCCTTTTGGATTAAAACTCATTGATAATACAGCCATCGTACAGCAAGTTGGTGATGTGGGTATTATCTTTTTGTTGTTTTTACTGGGATTACATTTGCAACCACAAAATCTGTTTCATTCTTTACGCAAAATGAGTTTAATCACTCTTATTAGTTCTCTCATTTTTTTTGCCGTAGGTTTTATTCCTTCTTATTTATTCGGATATTCTATCACAACAAGCACAATTATTGGCGTAACAGCCATGTTTTCCAGTACGATTATTGGAATTAAGTTATTACCCACTACCATTTTACATCATCAACACACTGGCGAATTAGTTGTCAGTATTTTGTTATTACAAGACATAATTGCTATTATCACTATTTTAATTTTAGAAATTATGGGTGGACGTTCTTTATCTTTCACTCAAGTAGGATTAATTATTTTCGCTTTTCCAACTTTATTGCTTATTGCTTATATTTTTGCTCATTATATTCTCTCTTATCTCTTAGAACGTTTCGATAAGATTCATGAATATATTTTTATTCTTTCAATTGGCTGGTGTTTATTTATGGCGGAATTTAGTCGCGTCATGGGATTATCAGAAGAAATTGGTGCGTTTATTGCCGGTGTTACTTTAGCTTCTAACCCCATTGCTTTTTATATTGCTGAAAGTTTAAAACCTTTGCGTGACTTTTTTTTGGTGATGTTTTTCTTCACTATTGGCGCGGGGTTTAATTTCAGCTATCTTCCTGCTGTCGCACTTCCCGCTTTCACCTTGGCACTCTTCATGCTGGTGTTAAAACCCATTACATTTAACTGGCTGTTACAGCGTTCGGGAGAGTTAAAAAAAATCAGTTGGGAAATTGGCGTCCGCCTAGGACAAATGAGTGAGTTTTCTCTTTTAGTCATTTATATGACACTAGAAACCAAACTGCTTCCTCCTGTTGCTGCTTACATGGCTGAAGCTGCCATTATTATAACTTTTATTGTATCTTGCTATTGGACAGTCATGCGTTATCCCACGCCTTTAGCTACGACGGAAAAATTAAGAAGAGATTAAATAGATTATAAAGCAATCACTTTTGGTTTAACCAATCGCTCAAAATCAATATAAGCAAGCTGTATTAATTCTGAATGAGAACCTGCATTAAAAATAATATGCTCTTGCTTGCTAAGCTGATCTGAAACAAATACCGGCACATCATATAAATTACCAAATGGCGGCATAGCACCCACTTCACAACCAGCAAATTTATCTTTGAATTCAGATTCTGAAGCAAGATCAGTCGCGCTCCCTGTTGCTGCTTTTAATTTAGCGAAATTAATTTGGCTGTTAGCTGGAATCACGACCATTGCTAAATGATCGTTCATTTTTATCATGACTGTTTTTGCCAATTGTTTACCTGATATATGGGCAGCAGCTGCAATTTCTTGTGAAGTAAATGCGGGTGAATGAGTCATAGAAACATACTTCACTCGCTGATTATCAAGAAATTCTTTCAGTTTTTTGACAGGCATATACATCTCCTTTTTTGAAAGTATTTATTGTAGCACGTTTAAACTTGAAATTTTAAAAAATATGACTGATGCATTGTATTGCGGTATCAATTTCATGTTGTGTCGTCAATCGACCCAATGAAAATCGAATAGAACTTTTTATTGCATCACGATTTAAACCCATAGCACGCAAAACATAAGAACCTTCTGTACCTTTCCCTTGACAGGCTGAAGCCGTTGATGTTGCAATCATGGGGAGTTTTTCTAAAATAGCATCTGCCATCATACCTTCAAAACGTACATTTAAAATATGAGGTACAGTATGTTGGATAGTAACATTTAACCTAAAATTTTTTATTTGTTGTAATTGTTGCAAAAATCGATCCCGTAAAACTAAAATTTTTTTTGCATCTTTTTGCATTTCCTCATATGCAAGGCGACATGCTTCCCCCATTCCAACAATTTGATGTGTCGCTAACGTTCCAGAACGCATGCCTTGCTCATGACCACCACCATGAATGAGTGGCTCAACACGCACACGCGGTTTTTTGCGTAAATAAAGCGCTCCTATGCCTTTTGGCCCATAGGCTTTGTGAGCGGAAACAGAAACCAAATCAACGGGTATGTTTTGTGTATTGAACGAAATCTTACCAACACTTTGTGCTGCATCTACATGTAACAACATCCGACGGGCGGCAGTTATTTTTGCTATTTCATCAATATCTTGAATCACACCTGTTTCATTATTCACATGCATGATCGAAACTAAAACAGTATCGTTACGCAATGCCGCTTCAAAATCATTTAAATTAATACGTCCATCTGCCTGTGTATCAAGATAAGTAACAAGATAACCTTCTTTTTCTAAATGTTGGCAGGTATCCAATACAGATTTGTGTTCTGTACTCACTGTTAAGATATGTTTGCCTTTACGTTGATAAAGATGGGCAGCACCTTTTAACGCAAGATTATTGGATTCTGTTGCGCCTGATGTCCAAATTATTTCACTAGGATGTGCTTGTAATACCTGTGCCACTTGTGCGCGTGCATGTTCAATTGCCGCACTCGCTTTCTTACCATAAACATGGCGTGATGCAGGATTACCAAACATTCCTTCTTGCGTTAAATAATGTTGCATAACAACTGCGACTCGCTTATCAATAGGAGTCGTCGCTGCATAATCCAGATAAATAGGTTGAGTGAGCTGAGTCATCCGATTTATTTCTTTAAATAATCGTAAACCACTCGTCCATATGGCAAAATTAAATCGCTTTGTACATGTATCGCTGATATTACCTTACGCACAGGTAAATCAGCAACAGGCGCCATCGCATGTGGACACAATTCAATGGCAGCAGGTCCCGTCCATGCACCTTTAATTACTAATTTTTGATAAACATATTCAACCAATTCACAAATACGCGGCTTGCCATCCACATGAGGAATAATTTTTAATAAATACCCTGGTGCCAAAAAAGCTTTATGAATTTTCTTTTTATCTAATTCTTGATGTTTATAACCCATCGTTGCTGTTGCAATACGGCATTGTTCATAATTCAATGTACCGACTAATGTTTCTTTGATCACACGTAAATTTGGATCAGCTAATTTTTTAGGAAATCCCCATATTTCACGACCACCCACAATAGGGGAATCATCATTAAGGTACATAGCATGGCTATATCCTCCCATTTTCCCTTTAAATCTCACGGGAATCACTTGACCAGATTCAACATAACTTCCAAAGCCAGTTGAATCAGGCATCAAGATAAATTCAAATTTTACTAGTGGTTCTGTAACCTCTAAGGGCTCTGGAACTACTTTTTTTAAAATATCCATATCTGTTTCATAGGTAATAATAAAAAACTCGCGATTATTAAAACGATAAGGACCACGTGGATATGATGGGCTATAAAGTGGCATAGCAAATGCATTTTTTAATACTTCATCCTTTTTCATATATGCTCTCCTAATGTTCAGACTAATTACGCTTCTCTTGAACAGCAGTTAATATTCCTCGCAACATATTCACTTCCATTTTATCAGGTCTAGCACGTAGAAAGAAACGGCGCAATCGTGTCATTAATTTTCGTGGTGCCGTTTCTTTTAAAAAATCAATTTCAACTAATACTTGGCGTAAATGCACAAAAAAATTTTCCATTTCTTCCATAGTGGAAGCGCGCTGATCCCAAGTGGCGATTGGTTTTGCATAAAGTAAGGCAAGTCTTAATTCATAAGCAATCACTTGTACGGCAGCAGCAATATTTAATGAACTATAAGCAGGGTCAGCTGGAATTTGCACATGCAAATGACAACATTCCAATTCTTCATTGCTTAACCCTGATTGTTCTCGACCAAAAAGAATAGCTACTTTAGTATCAGGAGATTCTAGCTTTATCTCATTCGCCATTTCTCTTGGTGTGAGAAGCGGCCATGGTATCGTTCGCTCCCGAGCACTAGAACCAACCACTAAGGAACAATGACCAATAGCTTCCATTAATGAGCTAACCACTTTTGCTTGATTCAAAATATCGCCCGCGCCAGATGCCATTTCTTTTGCTTTATCGTGCGGAAATTGTTCAGGAGAAACTAAATACAATTGTTTTAATCCCATGGTTTTCATTGCTCTTGCAACGGAGCCAATATTGCCCGGATGTGAGGTTCGAATTAAAACAATGCGAATTTGGTCTAGCATGTAATATAGCCCTAGCATCTTTGTGTTATTCATTTTATCATTACTACCTATGCGTGAACCATTCATTAATATTGCTATAGAAGCTGCACGAGCAGCAGAAAACATTATTATTAAAGCCATGAACCGGTTAGATACGATTAAAATCAGCGAAAAAAATCCGAATGATTTTGTGACAGAAGTTGATCAACGCGTTGAACGAGAAATTATTCGTATCATCCGCAAAGCTTATCCTCATCATGGCATTCTTGGTGAAGAAAGCGGCGAATTAAAGGGTGAGAGTGATTACATATGGATCATTGACCCCATTGATGGAACACGCAATTTTATCCACGGATTCCCCCATTTTGCTATTTCAATCGCTGTTTCTTACAAAAACAAAATTGAACATGGCATCATTTATGATCCTCTCCGCCAGGAACTATTTACTGCAAGTCGTGGTAGGGGCGCACAATTAAATGACACTCGGATACGAGTCAGTACACGTAAATATTTAAATGAATGTTTACTCGGTACAGGCTTCTCTTTTCGATATGCAGATCGAATGAATAGCAACCCCACTAAAATCCTCCAAGCCATTTTACCCGCTTGTGGAGATATTAGACGCGCAGGAGCTGCAACGCTAGATCTTGCTTATGTGGCTTGTGGTCGCTTAGATGGTTTTTGGGAGTTTGGCCTTCATTTATGGGATATTGCAGCTGGCATTTTATTAGTCAAAGAAGCAGGTGGTATAGTAGCCGATTTGCAAGGCGGTGAAGATTATCTGAAAACAGGGAACATTGTTGTTGCTAACTCCACCCTCTTAAAACAAATATTAAACATAATTAAACCACAATTTAATGAAAAATAAGGTGTTTTATTGGAAAAATGCGTGTGTTAATCATTTTTATAACAATTTCCGATATAATATTTTTATACTTAACGAGGAGCTACCCTCATGCCTTTTCGTTATACTGCAACTATTTATTTCGATGAAGGTGAAGTCGCCAAAGAAAGCGGTAATAATGTCGACGATTTATATAATTGGATGTTATTAAAAACTCAAGGCAAATTTGGAAATTTTAATGGTGAAATCGTCGATAATAAAAATGGTAAAGTAGTAAAAGGATTTCGAAAATCGCCACCAGATTAACTCGAAGTTAGCCATTTTTTTCTGAAATTACCTATATCATTAATTACCTATATCATTTAAGCTTTCTTTGAGCTCTATCTGTCAAAATTTGAGACCATAAAAATCCGTGTGGTCATAATCATCCATGGGTGGGATGATACTCATTTAAATCAGTTTAGAATTTTTGGTAAGGATTATGGTGTTTACCAGGATGGCGGAATTTCATTTAATGATAATTCGGGTTAACGTGGGGCCTTGTTAGGTTTTATTGCTGTTTATCAATTTTCGGTGTATCATCCGAATATTACAGTAAATTTCGGAGTGTTGTCCGAATGCACATGTTCCTACGTTTATTGAAATTACCAATAAAAAGCAGTTGTTTTCTGTTTGGTGCGCGTAATACAGGTAAGAGTACATTAGTAGAAGCAGAATATAATCATGCAATAGCTTTTTTCATCGACTTATTAGATGTTGAAGAAGAAATTCGATTTAGTCGGGATCCTAATGAATTGTACCGTATTGTTACTGCTTTAACAGATAACATCAAGTACGTCATCATTGATGAAATACAAAAAATTCCAAAATTATTAAATGTTGTTCAACGTTTAATGAAGTTAAAAAAATGGTATTTTATTATGACAGGATCTAGTGCACGCAAATTAAAAAAAGGTGGTGCGAATCTATTAGCTGGGCGTGCGTTCGTTTATCATCTGTTTCCGTTGACTTCTTTAGAATTAGATAACTATTTTAATTTAGATGACGCGCTACGTTTTGGCACATTACCAGAGATATATTCTTATCAAACTCATGAAGAAAAACATTTGTTTCTTAATGCTTATGCACATACTTATCTTAAAGAAGAAATATGGGGAGAACAATTAATAAGGGAATTAGATCCTTTTAGACGATTTCTTGAAATCGCAGCACAATCGAACGGAAAGATAATAAATTATTTAAATATAGCTCGTGATGTTGGCGTAGATGATAAAACCATCAAATCTTATTATTCTATTTTAGAAGACACCTTGATTGGATTTTATCTGGAATCTTTTCATCATTCGATCCGAAAACAAGTAAATACAAAACCTAAATTTTATTTATTTGATACAGGAGTGACACGAGCTTTAAATCATTTATCAATGGTGCCGTTGGTTGCACAGACAAGTGGATATGGTGATGCTTTTGAGCATTTCATTATATTAGAATGTATTAGGCTTGCCTCTTATCATCAAAAGGATTTTCGTTTTAGTTATTTAAGAACGTCCAATGATGTTGAAATTGATTTAATCGTGGAAAGACCGAATAAGCCATTATTATGCATAGAAATAAAAAGTGCTTCTATCGTTACACCTATCATGATTAATAGTTTTATACGCTTAACATTAGATATAAAAAATTCAGAAGCCATTTGTTTAAGCCAGGAAAAATATCCCAAGAAAATTGATCATGTTACTGTGTTACCATGGTTAGCTGGGTTAAAGGAATATTTTACATAATAGCTCTCTACCTCCTACCTTGCGCCATGGTATGATGACTATTTTTTAGGCATAGAAAAATATCTTAATATAATACCAAACCACAATATTTAGCA
>MGXW01000079.1:19646-25860 GCA_001801495.1 Gammaproteobacteria bacterium RIFCSPHIGHO2_12_FULL_37_34 | reverse complement strand
GTGTTACGATTGCAGCGTGATTTAGAAATCAACCTTGCTGGTGCCGCTGTTGTGCTTGATTTACTAGATGAAATGGAGCAGTTACGCGCCAAGGCTGAGTTACTGGAGCGCTATATTTTGAAATAATTCAGCAGCTCCCGCTAACCTTACGCGATGGGGTGATCCAAGAGGGGAGAATCGCGATTCTCCCCTCTTGGTGCAAGCAAAAGCGCTACTTTTGCGCAGCATAGAAACATGAAAGGAGTTCTCGCGTTTCTCAGCGGGAACTCCTGGAAATAATTTGATTTTTGTTTTTTATCTAGTTAACATAACTTATTTATTCTTGGGGAGCTATTATGTGGTCATCTAATCCAAATCAAAATCCTCCACCATATGCGAGCAATAACATCGTATCTTTTCCTGCGCCTATTCCAAAATTTGAAGAAATGTTAATGAATGATAGTTATGAAACAATGAAACGTAAATTGAGGCTCTTGGTAGAAAACGAGGCATACCTCAAGGCAAAAAATTATAGTGTTACTCAGCGGATTAAGCTAAAAGAGCAGGTGCAGAAATTAATAGCTGAGGTAGATCAACTACCCGATCATTTTTGTTTTCCTTCACCAAACATTCTGTCTGATCTTCTGTCTGATCAAAAAAAAATACTAGCAACAACTTACGATGCCATTTCTGATCCTTGCCCCAAAACATACCATGCTTTAAAGCAAAAAGCGTATTGTTATAATAAACCCGTAGCACAGATAATAGAATCATTATTACTTATCGCAGCTATAGTGGTAATGACACTAGGTATAACCTTCAGCCCAATGATTTGGCCTGTGCCTGTTGCGCTTGGTATGGGTATGACCTTATTTTATGGCGCAGATAAAGCTGCACACATCAATCATAAACACACTGCTAGAGAAATCGGGAAAACTATTCAACCAACAGTAGTAGCAGTAAGGTAGAGTGGAAGCTTTTTATTTATCTTTTAGGTTTTTTGGGAGAAAAACTTTTTGAGATTGGGCCTCTCTTCTCGTAAAAAGGCGTTGAAAGCTGTGTTACAAATTGCTTGATTGACGCCGCCTGCCTTTTCGTCGCTGTTGCAAGATCTTCTCTTTTTTGTCTCGAATCCAGATAGGTTTGTATTCTAATATTGCTTGCAGCCAGAATTTTTTCTACCCCGAGTTGATAGGTGGCGATATTTTTGTTTTTAAATAATTCGTGAAGCAATTTGGTTTGAAGTAACCCATCGTTTACACCAGTTCCGAGATGATAGTGGGGAGTATGTAATGCATCGCCTACAGGTAGAAAATAGGCGTTCTCTGATGATGGAGGGATTTGAGGTAATCTAACTATTGCTTGATTGGTTTGTTGTAAATCAACTTCAAAAGTGGTGATTTGTTTTCGTTGTTTTTCTTGTTGATAAACATCCTTTTTGTTTTTATATTGTTTTGGAGTGAGCGTTTCTACTTTATCGGGGGGCAAAATGGTACGTAATACTAATTTTGTCCATGCGAGTATTTTTTCTTGTTTTTCTTCACCATTGGGCAAGTTAAAAATGTTTGGAGGCAATTCTGTTCCAACATACAATGTATGTTTAGCTAAAAAAATTCTAGCTTCAGGTGGACTTGATAATTTCCATCCTACATTCAGATATTCCTCCATAGTAGGTCGCTTACTGTTTGTTTGGAAGAAAGGAAGAGTCTCTCGTTTTTGATTTGGGGAAGGATAAACAAAAGGAATAAGCGATTCTTTGAGGTCAGTATCGATGGAAAATTCAACAGCGGTATGTGTCGTACATGTTTGTGATTTGTCGTATGTACTTTCGTATTGAATACCCCCAACTTTATCTGCACTAGGATGTTTACTTCCATCAGCGCCAATCAGATATTGAAAAGGGATTCTTTCTTCTTTTCGATTAGGATGCTGGACAATAACTGCATGTTTTTCGATGCGCGTAAATTGGTTAGGAGGTTCTTCGATGATAATTTGATTATTTTTTTTATATTCTTTTAGTTTTTCATATAATAAATTTTCTAAGTCATGAACAGATATAAAGTAATAGGTAACAATTTCAGTTGTGTTTTTGTTAAAGTTCATTTGTTTAAATTGAAATTCTTCTAATTTGTTTTTGGCTAGGTAAGCATGTACTGCATTCTTACCTACGAGAGATTCAAGGTATTCAAAGGATGTTTCGTTTAATCGTAGGATAGGTTTTCTGGTATACCCGCCTTTTTGTTTCCCAAGCGGCCGATCTGTTATAGCAGTTACGTTTAATCCTGCTTGGCAAGCTTCTATTGCCGCAGCTAGTCCAATAGGCCCAAGCCCAATGACGACAACATTGTTTGAGCTATTATCGTATTCTGGCATATGCATTACTCCTCGTTATTTTTTCTTATAATTTTAATTATAGTCACTGGAGGAGTGGATGATGTTTTTAAGGATACCTCATAAAATAATCAATTTTTAAATCAAATTTACAAAAAAAGAATAAAATATAATCATTTATTTCGGCAAATAATCATTCTTAGGCTACACTTATTTATATAAAAACACATAACGAGGAGTGGTAGCCATGTTCAATAAAGGAGTGTCAATAGCTATTTACTTTTTTATTATGTTTTTATTGAGCTCGTGTGTTAATACAAGAGGAACTTATTCCAGCCACAGTTATTCATCTCTCTCATCTACACCACAGGAAGAGTTGGAATTAGAGCCGCGGAAAAGCAGGCCAGATTATGCTTTACGGATGCCATCACATATTAATACGCACGAAAAAACTATTCTAATTGATCCGAATGTACATGCGTTTGGTGCTTATAATGCCAATGGTGATTTAATACGAGCAGGGCTTGCAACAGCAGGAGGACATTGGTGTGATGATGTGGGACGTGCTTGTCGCACACGAGCAGGTACATTTCGAATTTATTCGTTAGGGAGTGCGGGTTGTAAATCCAGCATTTATCCATTGCCTCGTGGTGGTGCGCCCATGCCTTATTGCATGTTCTTTAATGGTAATCAAGGATTACATGGTTCGCCTTACACAGTTGAAGGGAATGTAAGCCATGGTTGCGTACGCATTACAGTGAGTGATGCAGAATGGGTGCGGTTTCAATTTGTAAGACCAGGAACAAAAGTAATTGTGAGGCCGTATTAAAAAAAGGAGAGTGGTATGGGTATAGGCAAACCATTACTGACGCCAGAGCAACTGGGTAATTTAGATCAATATATATTGACGCGGGAGCAGGTTGATGCATTACAATATAAAAAACTTAATCCTAACACATGGTATTGTTATGTGCTAAAAGAAGATAAAGATGCTTTAACTAAAACTAATTGTTTAATTATTGGTTTCTTGGGTACAGATCAAGAGGGGGTTTTAGCTGAAGAACCAAATCAAAATCAACACCACATTTTTCGAAACTCTAAACAGGAAGAGTGGCAGAATGTACAATCAAAAAAAAGTTTAGGAGAATTTTTAGAAAAAGAAGCTGCTCCTCAGTTCGTTGAGGGAAATTATAAATTTTTATTGCTCACTCCTACTGATTATTCTACACTACAAGTCCAAGATGAGAATGTGAAAAAGCTTCAAGGTATTGTTAAAAATTTCCCTAAAATATACAACCAAAAGCAAGATGGTTTTTTTAAGAAATTTAAGAAACATCGCCAGGATATTGCAAACCTTGTGACTGAAGTTTCAAAGTCTAATACTTTGCAACAGTGTGTAGAAAAATTAGAGCAATATTATCTGGATGCATATACAAGATGGTGCAAAAACAATAAAAATGATGCAAATCCTAAAGCATTTTTTGATTATATCAATAGAGAATATACTGATCATCATGCTACTCGTTTAGTTATGATTTTATTAAGAGATATTTATACGACCTATACGACCGAAAATTTTTTATCAAAAACCAAATTTTCAGAAGAATGTGCTGTTACTTATCTTCGGGATAAAGGCAACCTTATTTTTACAACGAATCGCATTGGTTTCGTTTCTGATGTAAGTGATGATCATTTAATGAAAACGAAAGGGATCTTTAATGCAGAAAAAGAAAACAAACCACCTTTAATAAAAAACATGCCTCGTTAAATAACGTGAGTATTGTCTAAGCGAAATATAACTTATTGATTTATTGAAATAACGGTTCCTTGTTTTTTAGAGAAAAACCGTGCTATCAAAGCACGTTTGAACCGTTATTTCAATTTATCTTTTCTCCATATAGATTTTATTATACATTGAATATTCGGTTGTGATATCCGAATATTCAATGTTCAAGGTTTATAAAATTCAAGGTTTATAAAGCTTGACCCATGAGGTAACCCAACGATGAAAAAAACTATGCAGATAAATTTACATCTCACACGTGCTGCTCATACTTCTGATTAGATCGTAAACCAGCAAAGTTTTTTTCAACAAAATCCCAATTCACAATTTTCCAGAAATTTTCGACATAGTTTGCACGAGCATTGCGATAATCGATATAGTAAGCATGCTCCCATACATCGCATGTTAGCAGTGCATTTTTATTTTCTTTCATGGGCAATTGTGCATTGCTCGTATTCATTATTTCAAGCTCACCTTGGTTATTTTTCGTTAACCAAGTCCAACCGGAACCAAATAAAGTGATGGCTGATTGCGTGAATTGTTTTTTAAATTCGTCAAATGAATTGAATTTTTTCTTGATAGCATCTGCTAATTCTCGGGAAGGTTCGCCTGAGCTTTTTGGCGTTAAACAACTCCAATAAAAAGTGTGATTCCAAACTTGGGCTGCATTATTAAATAGGCCACCTGTTGATTTCATGATGATATCTTCAAGTGCAAGATTAGCAAATTCGGTATCTTTTATTAGATTATTAAGATTATTGACATACGTTTGATGGTGTTTTCCATAATGGTATTCTAAGGTTTCTTTTGAAATAGAAGGGTGTAGGGCATCGAGAGTGTAGGGCAGTTTTGGTAATTGAAACATCACTATCTCCTTTAAACGATTTCATGCATTTTATTGCGGAATGCTTAGAAAAGGAAGTATTATTTTTTTTGGTATTTTTTATTGTTATTTTCTAATTCCAATAAATCATTAATTGTTTTTCGGGTTTTTGTTGTTTTGAATAAATGAAAACCACGTTGAGTATCAATCAATCCCCTGTTATTTTCTTCCCATTCTTTAATACACTTGAAAAACTCCTCAACGCTATAAACTTTGCGCGTATCAAGATCTAAATATAGCTTTTTAAGTTGCTGAAATTTTTTGTCAGTAGTTTTGTTCTTAGTGTAATGTTTTGGAATGTTTTCTAATTGTTTATAAATTTTTGATAGAACCTGATATGCATCAGGAGTAAGATCTTGTTTTCTAGGAGGAACTGGCAATATCCATAAGGGTCCTTGTAGTTTTCGTTCATGTATATTTGTAGTAAAAGGTAAGCTTTCTAAAAAACACGATGAAATATCATCTTTTTTACTGAACTTAGCATCCAATCCACACTTTAGAAGTTTTATTGCCGTATGCCGGCATGAATTATCTACACTTACCGTCCCAATGCTTCGGTCGAGAGTTGTACTTTTTTCAGTGTGGCCTCTTTTTGATGTGATTTTTAAAATATCTGGTAATAATGGGCTTATTTTATCTATGTTTAGAGGCGCATCTATTTCACAACTTAGTTCCCCTTGAGTAATGCTATCAGTGATTATCTCACCAGAAGGATGAATGACGGTATATTTAAACAAGCCACCTTTATGTTCGATATAAAGCTTATTTTTTTCTAGCTGTGTATTATCATCAGGTAACCCCAAACAAAGATCATACGTTACTAACGGACTATAGCTATATCCACCCGCTTGTTTTTTATAAGCACCTAAGTAGTCAGATTTTTTTTCACAATGAGATAATGATTCAAGAAAATGTTCATATTGTTTTTCAGAAAAAGTATATGCCTTATAAGTAATAAGTGTATCTTCGTTTTCGGTATAGAAATCCTCTTGTCTTAGTTTTCCTGGTAAAACATGAAATAGAAATGCTAAACTATGTTTTAATTTTAAAATCGTATTTTTGATCATGCAACCACTTGATTTGAGTATGCAATATTTTCCTCCCGCACATAAAATATGATTGCCATCTTTATTTTGAGTACCGACAATAATAAATGAATGTAATCTATCTTTACAAATAGCTATGAACAATTCATCATTATCACCGGAAGAGATCGGCGCATATGGGGGAAGAGGGAG
>MGXW01000079.1:0-19639 GCA_001801495.1 Gammaproteobacteria bacterium RIFCSPHIGHO2_12_FULL_37_34 | reverse complement strand
GTTGTCGTTGGCATAGTGATAATAATGATATAACAAGCTTCTTAAGGCAAAATTAAAATTTCTCAAAACGAAGAATAATAATTTTAAGTTGTTAATAATTAACCTCAGTACTGTCTAAGCGAAATTTAAGTAATTGAAAATTAAAGTATTTGTCATCCCGCGGCTTGTCCGCGGGAACCACCCCGCTTAAAACATCATAGGCTGAGTTTTTATTCTTCTTCGCGTTTTGTCAAAATTTCATAACCAGTATCTGTGACTAACACGGTATGTTCCCATTGCGCAGATAAACTATGATCTTTGGTGACAACTGTCCAGCCATCGGGTAACAATCTCACATCGCGTTTTCCAGCATTAATCATGGGTTCCACTGTAAAGATCATGCCGGGTTTTAGCTTATCTCCTGTGCCCCTACTACCATAATGTAATACATTAGGTGGCTCATGAAATATTTTACCAATACCATGACCACAATATTCTCTCACAACACTAAAACGATTTTTTTCAGCATATTCTTGAATGGCTGCACCAATATCACCAAAAAAAGCACCGGGTTTAATTTGTTGAATACCAAGATACATACATTCTTGAGTAATTTTTATCAAGCGTTCAGCTAATATAGATGGTTTCCCGATGGTAAACATTTTACTGGTATCACCATGATATCCATTTTTTATTACAGTCACATCTATGTTAATAATATCACCGTCTTTTAACTTTCGAGGGCCTGGAATACCATGGCAAACTTGATGATTGATGGAAGTGCAAATGGATTTTGGGAAACCAAGATAATTTAAAGGGGCAGGAATAGCTTGTTGGACATTAACGATATAATCATGGCAGATTTGATTTAATTCATCGGTTGTGAGGCCTTCTTTGACATAAGGGCCAATCATATCGATGACTTCAGCCGCGAGCCTTCCTGAAACTCTCATTTTTTCAATATCTTGGGATGTTTTTATGATGATATCGGACATAAGGTGGCATTCAATATTTGTTCATTTGAAGCCTCAATCATATAACGATCAGTCCTATTTCATCTACATATTGTTGCCATACCCATTCTTGTGGTATAAATGCGTGCTCATTTTGAAGTTTAATAACTAGTCCGCACGCATATCGACCAACCTGTTGCTGGGTGCTTTTCATTCGACATTCGAATAAAAAAGTTGGCACAGGGGATATGCGGAGGCTTAACCCAGAGGAAACCATTATGCAAGTTACGATGCAAGATATGCTAAAAGCCGGTGTGCATTTCGGCCATCAAACCCGTTACTGGAACCCTAAAATGGCAAGTTATATTTATGGGGCTCGTAATAAAATTCATATTATCGATCTTGGTAAAACCATGCCGCTCTTCCAAGACGCATTAAATTTTATTGGGGGTGTTGCTGCCAAAAAAGGTAAGGTTCTATTTGTAGGAACCAAATATGCAGCCCAAGATATTATTCAACAAGAAGCAGAGCGCTGCAAAATGCCCTATGTTAATCACCGTTGGTTGGGTGGAATGTTAACTAACTATAAAACGATACGTCAATCCATTAAACGACTTAAAGAATTAGAAGCTATGTTTGAATCTGGCAAATTTGGTCGTTTGACTAAAAAAGAAATTCTAGGTCTTGAACGTGAAAAAGATAAGCTAATGAATAGCTTGGGTGGTATTAAAAATGTAGGTGGTATTCCTGATGCTTTATTTGTTATTGATGTGGGTCATGAGAAAATTGCGGTTCGCGAAGCTAATCGCTTAGGTATTCCGGTGGTTGGTATAGTGGATTCGAATAATGATCCAGATAATATTACTTATATTATCCCCGGCAACGATGATTCTACACGCGCTATTCGCTTTTATGTAGCAAGCATGGCTGATGCCATTTTAGAAGCACGCGCGAGCACACTTGACGATATTGGTGTTGAGGATGAGGCGAGTCCACCATTGATCGAAGCACCTTCTCCTGGTGAGGGTGTCAGCGAAAGCCCATCGAACGAGTAGTGAGGTAGATATGACAGCAATTATTTCAGCTGCACTTGTTAATGAATTACGTAAACGTACCAGCGCAGGGATAATGGAATGCAAAAAGGCGCTTGAGGCAACCCAAGGTAATATTGAACTTGCTGTCGAAGAATTGCGTAAATCAGGCCGAGCGAAGGCAGACAAAAAAGCGGGTCGAATTGCTGCAGAAGGTATGATTGTCATTGCTGATGATGGTAAGGAAGCGGTTATGTTAGAAGTCAATAGCGAGACTGATTTTGTCGCACGTGATAACCATTTTGTTTCATTTGCTAAAGCATTAGCAAAAACTGCTTTAGAAACAAAAGTGCGTGATCTTGATAGCCTGACTGCATCTATTCTTATTGGTTACCCAGGGCAGACAGTAGAAGAGGCGCGTCAAGCGTTAATTGCTAAAATAGGTGAGAATATTCAAGTTCGGCGTTTGGTAGTAAGCGAACCTACTGCAGTTTGCGTAGGAACTTATCTTCATGGACATCGCATTGGGGTGATTGTTGAATTGGATGTTGATCATAAAGAATTGGCACGTGATATTGCTATGCATATTGCTGCATCCAAACCACTTGTTGTTGCGCCAGAACATGTTTCTCAGGATAGTATTGCAAAAGAGCGTGAAATTTATCTTGCACAAGCAGCGACAAGTGGTAAACCACAAGATATTATTGAAAAAATGGTGGCTGGTCGTTTAAAGAAATATCTTGATGAAGTCAGTTTAATCGGACAGCCTTTTGTTAAAGATCCTGATGTAACAGTAGGTGGATTGTTAAGTAAACATCGCGCGAAAGTGCTTGCGTTTGCACGTTATGAAGTAGGGGAAGGGATAGAAAAAATTTCTGAAGACTTTCGCGATGCTGTTATGTCACAAATGCAAGGTAGCTAATGAATGGAAACCCCAGCAAGACCGATTTATCGGCGTATTGTACTTAAACTAAGTGGCGAAGCGTTACAAGGCGATCACTTATTTGGGATAGACACAAGTAAACTCGCTCGTATTGCCCAAGAAATCAGTGGTGCCATTCAATTGGGTGTACAAGTAGCATTGGTTATTGGTGGTGGCAACTTGATTCGTGGTTCCGATTTACATGCAGCAGGATTAGATAGAATTACTGCTGATCAAATGGGTATGTTGGCAACCGTCATTAATGGGTTGGCATTGCGGGATGCTTTAGAGAAAAAATCTATTCCGACTACTTTAATGTCAGCATTTGCTATTCCAAGTGTGGCAGATCAATATGACCGCTCTGTTGCACAAGAAAAGTTACGACAGGGCCGTGTTGTGATTCTTTCTGCCGGTACCGGCAATCCTTTAGTGACAACCGATTCAGCTGCTGCTCTACGTGGTATTGAAATTGGCGCAGATATTGTATTAAAAGCTACGAAAGTGGAAGGTGTGTTTGACGATGACCCGATTAAAAATCCCAAAGCAGAACGTTATCATTGTTTAAGTTATGATGAGGTTATTGTTAAACGCTTAGGTGTAATGGATTTGACAGCTATTCTATTATGCCAAGATCATAATTTGCCTTTGCGTGTGTTTAATATGAATAAACAAGGCGCGCTCAAACGCATTATGTTGGGCGAAGATATTGGTACGATGATTAAAGCGATGGAGTAAGTGGAGTAACAATGGGAGAGTATATGCATCACCTCATTAAAAACGCTGAAATGCGTATGCGTAAAAGCATCGATTCGTTTAAAACAGAAATAACCAAATTGCGTACTGGGCGTGCGCATCCTAGCATTTTAGATCATATTCGTGTGGATTATTATGGAACAGAGATGGCGATTAATCAGGTAGCAAACATCACGGTAAGTGATGCGCGCACCTTGACAATTACGCCATGGGAAAAAAAAATGGTTCAAGTCATTGAAAAAGCAATTCTCAATTCTGATTTGGGGTTAAATCCAGCAACAGCTGGTGATGTCATTCGCGTGCCTATGCCTGCTTTAAATGAAGAACGAAGAAGAGAATTAATGAAAGTTGTTCGGACTGAAGCAGAAAATGCGCGTGTCAGCATTCGTAATGTAAGGCGCGATGCAAATACCGAGTTGAAAGAATTGTTTAAGAAAAAAGAAATTACTGAAGATGAAGAAAGACGGCATAATGATGACATTCAAAAGTTAACGAATAAATATGTAGCTGAAGTTGACCAACTCACCACAATAAAAGAAGCAGATTTAATGGCGATATAGGCAAGGCTATATATAAAAACCCGAGGCTATTTTGAAACTACCACAACATATTGCTATCGTAATGGATGGTAATGGGCGTTGGGCCAAGCAACGTTTTTTACCGCGACTTGCGGGTCATCGTGCGGGGGTGGAGGCAACTAGGCAAATCGTTAAAAGCTGTATTAAAAAAAATATTAAAGTATTGTCATTGTTTGCTTTCAGTAGTGAAAACTGGCGACGCCCAGTAAAAGAAGTGGGCCATTTAATGGAACTTTTTTTAATCGGTCTAGAGCGCGAAGTTGGTATATTATACGATAACAATGTTCAGTTGCGTTTTATTGGGGATCGTCATCGCTTTAATGAAAAATTACGTATGAAAATGCAAGAGGTTGAAACAAAGACACGCGACAATACTGGCATGGTGTTATTGTTGGCAATGAATTATGGTGGTCAGTGGGATATTTATCAGAGTGTGCAGCAATTGGCTTTAGAAGTCGCGGAAGGAAAATTGCTTGCTTTAGCTATTACTCCATCACATATCGCAAATAAACTATCATTCTCTGATTTACCTGATCCTGATCTTTTTATTCGCACGAGTGGCGAAATTCGTATTAGTAATTTTATGTTGTGGCAACTTGCTTATTCTGAATTGTATTTTACACCCACCTTGTGGCCAGATTTTAATGAAACGGAGCTCGATAAAGCGCTTGCTTATTTTGCTAATCGAGAACGACGTTATGGAAATAGCAGTGAGCAAATGAATGATATTGCTGCGGCTGTACAAACATATGACCAATCAATTTAAAAAAAGAATTCTGACGGCAACTATATGGATTCCACTTTTTCTTTTTTTATTATTTTATCTCTCTTCAATACAATTTCTTATTTTTACTGCTTTCATTACACTGATTGGCGCATGGGAGTGGACACGCTTGAGCGGCATATCAAACTTATTTTGGCGCTATGCGTATCTCGCGTTAATGGGATATGTATTATTTAGTATGCTATTTGTTTTTGCGCCAATTGTTTTTTTTCTGGCTTTTGTCGTATGGTTGTTCGCCATTATTCTTATTTTACGCTATCCGACAAGTAGCTTACTCAGTAAAAATTTAGTATGGCGTGGTTCAATGGGCATTGTTGTTTTGGTTCCTTGTTGGGTTGCGATCAATTTTATTCGCAATCAACCCCAAGGCGTGTATCTTTTGTTGGCACTCTTTCTTCTTATCTGGGGAGCTGATTCAGCTGCTTATTTTGTTGGAAAAAAATGGGGTAAAACAAAACTTGCACCGCACATTAGCCCAGGTAAAACGAGAGAAGGCTGTATTGGCGCATTGATTTTTTCACTGTGTTTCGCATTACTTATATTTTATTTCGAACCATCCTTAAGACAAAAATGGCTGGGTGTTATATTATTAACATTCATCACCGTTATATTTTCTATTGTCGGTGATTTGTTTGAAAGTATGCTAAAGCGGCAAGTAGGTTTGAAAGATTCCGGTAAGCTTTTTCCTGGACATGGTGGATTATTAGATAGAATAGATAGCCTGACTGCTGCAGCTCCTATTTTTGCATTGGGGATAGGTTGGTTTACTTAAGTTTTATTCATGTGTTTACAAATATGTTCAATGAACTTCTCATAAACGGGTTCTGGTAACCCATGACCTAGATTTTCAATTATTTCTAAACGGCTATTAGGCAAGCATTCTGCTAAATGGTAGCCATGTTCAACTGGGAAAACAGGATCATAATCGCCGTGAATAATTAAACTGGGAATACGGATTTTTTTTAATTGCCGACCTCGTGGTTTGGCCGATAATAGAGCAAGCAGTTGCCGTTTGAAACCTTCTGGATGATGTGCGCGCTGATAACTTTGCATATACATACGACGTGCAGCTTGCTCATTGATATGAGTAGGATGATGGTAAACATGGTAGAGATGCATCATGTGATCGACGTAAACATCCACGTTCTCTTCTGGCTCACGTGGTAAAAAGAAAAATTTAAGCACTTCAGGTTTGGCTGCTGGTAAATGTGCATCTCCGCTAGTTGTTGCAATGCAAATTAAACTTAGAATACGCTCAGGATAGTTTAGAGCTAAAATTTGACTAATGATTCCGCCCATCGATATACCTGCGACATGTGCTTGTTTTATTTTTAATCCATCTAGTAGCGTGATGACATCGGACGCCATGTCTTGTAGGGTGTAAGGTGGATCAAAATCGTTACCTTGTTGTTTGATTGTAAGAGCCTCAGCAATGGTAGGGGATGGCAGATGATCATAATAGGTTGATAGGCCCACATCGCGATTATCAAAAATAATGATATACAATCCTCGATCAGCTAAATTTTGCATCATTTCGCAAGGCCAATTGATTAATTGGCCGTTTAGACCAGAGATAAAAATAAGACAAGGATGATCTCGCTTCCCAAATGTTTTGTAGCAAATTGAAAGATGGTTATGTTGAAGTTGTGGCATAAGGGATTCATTTTTATACGAATTGCTTATTATACATCTTTCCTAGATAATTTGGAATATTTTAAATGCAAAAGACAACACGATGAATAAAGAATTATTTAAATATTTGCTTGAGGAAATTGAGGAATTTATTGCCTTAATCGATACTTATTTGATGAGCACGAAAGATAGGAAAGATGATTTTTCAATTGAACAACGACGAGTGTTGCTTCAAATTAAAGCTTTATATTCTTCTACAAAACAATCAGGATCTATCAAGACTGATCATTTTAGTACCGAATACCTGAACAATATATTACCTCTTGCTATTATGGAAAATCTCCAATTCATTTTACTGCTTGTTTATGCTGCTGAAGGGAAGGTAGATGCTCAATACCAAGTGGGTCAACTTTATATACAATCAGAAAAAAAACGTGAGCAAGCACACTATTGTTTTCGTCTGGCTTATTTAGCATACAAACTTCGCGCTCATCAAGACGCTCCTTGTTTAATCGCTATTTATCGATTGGGTTATATTTATGAGAATGGCTTAACAGGAGAAACTGCCAATCAAAAATTAGCTATTCGATATTATGCGAAATATAAGCGTCTTACAAAGAATATGCAGCCTGTTTCTTGTTGTTTGGAACATGGCATGTTGCAACACGATCTACACAATACAAACAATGCTCAGGAAAGATTAGCCCATCTTTACTTGCAACAAGAAAATTATCCAAAGGCAATTGAAGAGTTGAATGAACTACTTCAAGAACCAGGAAAAAACGCACACGCTGCTTTTCGTTTGGGGGTCCTTTATCAATTTGGTTTTGGTGTTTCAAAAAATATAGAGGATGCTAAACACTTTTATGATCTTGCTATTCTTGAATCTGGTGGGTTGCATGCGCAAGCATTATTAGCCCGAGCCAAGTTATTCGAACAAGAACGCGCATATGAAAAAGCGTTTGCTTATTTTGCTTACTTAAATTTGAAGGAAGGCTATGTAAAATGGGAAGCCAATTATCATTTAGGGCGATTGTATGAACATGGTTGGGGTATAGAAAAAAACACAGATAAAGCATGGGAATATTACGCCATTGCGGGAGAAGCTGATGAACCTAACGCATTATTTAAAATGGGAGAGGCTTGTGAAAAGAGACAAGCATATAAACAAGCTGCTCAGTATTATGAACGAGCGATTCATGCTCCTAAAATAGGCGATATGTATGACAACGCTTATTATCAATTGGGAACCTTATATGAAAAAGGCCAAGGGGTTCTTCGTAGTCTAAGTAAAGCAAAAGAATATTATCAATTTGCTGCTTCACAAGACTGTGCTGATGCCTATTTTCGTTTAGCTGAATTATGTGAATTAGAAAAATCAAGCAACAATAGCCGAAAAAAAATCAAATCATTATTTCAAGCAGCATTTAAGAAATATAGCTTGATGGTTGCAGAAGAAAACGATGATAGCGCTCACGCTCATTTTAGGTTGGGTTGGATGTTGCAGTATGGTAAGAGCCAAGGAACAAACCACAAGCTAGCTTTAGAGCATTATAGCAAGGCTGCTGCTAAACAATATCCAGGTGCCAATGATCAAGTTCAATTGATACAGCAGCAGCGGGTGGTTAAAAACCACATGTTAGATATTGAGGTGGTACAAAATAAAAAAGAAACGTGTTTAAATCATTCCAATGTAGATGAGATTCAGCCAACTATTTCCCCTGAACATGCAATGGCATCCACCTCTGTCATGCGAACATTTGAATTATTTGCTCAGCATGTAAAAAATAAAGAATTTGATTTAGCACTTCATTTGATGCAAGAGTTGAGTAGTAAAAAAGATAATATAGATCTTGTTAGTTATGTACATTCCTTGTGGGCAGTCGCTGATTGCTTAAAAGCCAAATTTGATCATGCTTGTTTATTTGACGGTGTGGGAACAGAAAAAAATCGTCAAGAGGCTATTACTGCTTATGATTATGCCATTCAATTTGTAACTGAATTGCTATTATCTCATTCACAATATAACACATTAGAAAACATAAAAAGTTTTATGGAATTTGAAGTAGAGCAAATTAATCTGCATCCTACCACGCATGAAACAACGAAAGCGAATGATGGTGGTGAACTCATTCATTCTGAAGAAAAAAGAAATATACCCCAGAAAAAACAGACGCAATTTAAAAATGAAAATCTAATATCATCAAAAACCTCACCTATTGCAAATAAGCATGAAATAAATCTTGTTCTTGATGAGCCTCATGCCCTCAGTGTGATTGAAAAGCTCATCCACGCAGGGCATGAGGCACTTTTTGTTGGTGGTTGTGTGCGTGATCGATATTTGAAAGTAATTAAATCTTATCAAGCGGAACCCCATGATTTTGACGTGGTAACGAATGCGCATCCTGATGAAGTAGCTTTATTGTTTAAAGGGCAATGTGAGAAGACAAGTAAGCGGTTTCCTTTAGTCTATGTTAGATTTCCACCAGATAAAATAGTTGAAGTATCTACGTTTCGTGATGAGGTGACTTTACGTAGCGAGATTCAGCTTGATCAGGCGGGTATGATCACTCAACATGCAGCTTATGGAGGACTAAAAACGGATCCTTTTTCACGTGATTTTACTATTAATGCTTTATATTATGATCCGAAACAAAAACTCATTATCGATTATGTCAATGGCATTCGACATTTAAACGATGGAGAAATTAGGTTTGTCATTGATCCAGATAAAAGCATTCAGGCTGATCCATTACGCATGATGCGGGCTGTTCGTTTTGCTATCCAATTTAATTTTACAATTGAACAGCAAGCTAAAGAAGCTATCAAAAGGCATAACCAATTGTTAACAAAAATCAATAAGAATAGGTTATATTTAGAGGTTATTAAATTGCTGCGATTAAATGATATGGAGCATGCTTTTAATTTGCTACATTCATTAGGTCTATTGCAGCTTATTTTCCAGGGTATAGCAAATTGCTTCTATTCTTCTGATAAGATTTATCGAAATTTATTAACCATTTTATCGCGCAAACAACATAAAGAACGTAAAAATCAGCTCATCAATCATGAAGATTTATTATTAGCTGCTATTCTTATTGGACCTTTTCGTCATCAACTTGTTCGATATGGCAACACGAGTCAAGCTATTGATCGGGTGATGAAAGATTTGCAATCGACACTCGCTATTCCAAATGGTGTAGCATTATCCATTAAAATGATTTTACTTCTATATGCTTCGAAATTAAAAACAACTATTGATACTTATGAAAATAACAAAGCAAATTTATTAACAGAGTGGATGGGGGAAGCCTCTGTTTTAGCAGGCCAATCGTATCTTCCTAAACCTTTTTTTCAAGGAGCGATCAATCGTGTTCCTCCATTATCTAATGATAAGCATCATCCATATTATCGAACCCCCTAGTAACATGTTAAAACTTTCTATTATCAAAATAACTGGATTTTAGATGAAAAAGCCAAGATAATTGGCGGCTTACACACCAAATACTAAAAACCAGGCAATGAAAAAACGATATTTAGTCATTTTATTATTATTCTTTCCGCTCACAATAGCGTGGGCCTCGGTATTTGTAGTGAAAAACATAGAATTTGAAGGTTTGCAACACCTCTCAAGAGCAACGGTTTTGAGTTATTTACCTATAAAATCAGGTGAAACCTTGCGTACTTCCGAAACAGCTTCTATTTTACGATCCCTCTATAAAACTGGGTTTTTTGAGCGCATTACTTTATCAAGAGAAGGAAATACACTCATTATTCATGTTATCGAACGCCCAACTATAGGGCAGCTTAAACTAAGCGGTAACTCGGTGATTCAAACTGACAAATTAACTACAGTGATGAGAAGTTTAGATATCGCTGAAGGGCGGGTGTACAATCCTGCTGTACTTGAAAAGATCAAACAAGGCTTATTAAATCAATATTATCAATTGGGACGATATAACGCTCGAGTAGATGTCAGCGTGACCCCCATGTCACGAAATCGCGTACTAGTCAAAATTACTATTTCTGAAGGACTGATTGCAAAAATTCGTGGTATTTCTGTGATTGGTAATCAAGCTTTCAGTGAGAAAACTTTAATCAAACAACTTGATATCACCACCTCCAATATTGTGACGCTTATTACACAATCCGATCGTTATTCAGAAGAAAAACTTGAAGCTAGTTTGACAAAATTGCGTAATTTTTATTTAGATCACGGTTATTTACGTATGGAAGTAAAGTCTGCGCAGGGCCAAATCACACCAGATCGTAAAGCAGTGTATGTTACTATTGTCATGGAGGAAGGCCAACCTTACACGATAAAAAGCTATGATTTGATAGGACGGTTGGTATTACCTCGACAAAAACTCATGGAACAAATACACATTCAATCGGGTGATGTTTTTTCGAGGGAGAAAGTGCTTGCGGCGGAAAAAAATATTAATAAATTACTCGGTGATCAAGGCTATTTATTCACTACCATTTCCATTCATCCTCAATTAAACGATAAAACGCATGATATTATTCTTGTGTTTGAGATAAAGCCGGGAAAAAAATCTTATATACGCCATATTACTTTTTCTGATAATAATCGCACCAATGATGTGGTGTTGCGTCGAGAAATTGAGCAATGGGAGGCTGCTCCTGCCTCTATTTCTAAGTTAGAAGAATCCAAACGCCGCCTTAGCCTCTTGCCTTATATTCGTGATGTTGACATGACTATTAAGCCGGTTCCAGAAACAGAAGATCAGGTGGATGTCAATTATAAAGTAAAAGAGGATAGTGCAGCTCAAGCGACTTTTAAAGTAGGGTATTCGCAACTTTATCACCTCGTACTTGGTGCAGGTTTAAACCAAAAGAATTTCATGGGAACGGGAAATACTGTAGGAGTGAATCTTTCTCGTAGCCATTTTGAACAATTTTATAGCGTTGATTATACCGATCCCTATTACACTACAGATGGTATCAGTAGAAGTTTTACTGCCGCTATTTCTCGTGTTGATCCTGGTTCTGCAGCCAATGTTAATGGCTCCTACACCATCAATGAATATGATTTGGGTGTGCTATATGGTATTCCTATTGCCCAAGAAACAGGGGTTATTAATCGCATTATGGCGGGCGCCACTTATCAAAATACCTTGGTCAATCTTGTTCCAAATAAATTATCTGCTGAAGTCAATGATTTTGTCACGCAACATGGTCGTCGCTTTCAAGAATTGGATATCAAACTAGGTTATTCTAGGGATAGTCGTGATAAAGCTATTTTTCCAACCAAAGGTGCCATTCAAACTTTATTCCTCGATTCTTTTGCTCCTTTATCAGGGGCATCGTTAACTTTTTATACATTGACTTATCATGCCAAAGTTTATCAGCCATTAAATGATCAGTTTATTATTCTCACTCGAGCTGATTTAGGATATGGTAATGGTTTGCACGGTATAGATGATTTTCCATTTTTTAGGAATTATTTTGCAGGTGGTATCGATTCTGTGCGTGGCTATTATGGGTATACGCTAGGGCCGCGTGATTCCCTAGGTAATGCTTATGGTGGTAATATGATGGCTGATGCAAGCATTGGCTTGATTTTTCCGAATTATTTCTCGGATAATTTACGTACCAGTGTATTTGTCGATGCGGGTAATGTTTATACTTCCTTGAATAATCGAGGATATGGTGGTAGTAGCACGATGTCAGGTCCCATACGCTATTCAACAGGTATTGAGGCGGATTGGATAACGCCATTCGGACCAATTGAGCTTAGTCTCGCTACACCTATCAATTCACGTAAAGGAGATGATAAACAATTCTTCCAGTGGTCTTTAGGGGCAAATTTTTAAAAATGGTGGGTAGGGTAAAAGGCGTAACATATTTAAATTTACTTTTGGAGAGTATTATGAAAATCGTAAGAAAAATAGGTGTATTAGCTGGGGTATTATTATTAATCAGTGGGGTCAATGTTAGTCAAGCAGCAGATGCTTCAATTAAAGTGGCGGTGGTGAATGTACAACAAGTTTTGCAACAATCACCCAAAGTTGCCGAGTATAGTAAAAAATTAGAAAGCCAATTTAAAACTAGACAAACTAAAATTGGTGATGAGCAAAAAACGTTGCAAGATGCATTAGAGAAATTTAAAAAAGAATCGCCAACGATGAGTGAGAAAGAAAGAAATGATATGCAAAAGAAAATTGCTGCAGAGCGTTCTGATTTAGTCAAGAAAGTAGTCGCTTATCAACAAGATTTGCAGAAAGAACAAAACAAAATTATGCAAGGCATTTTAGGGGATATTAATGGTATTGTAACAACTATTGCAAAAAATCAAAATTATGCTTTAGTGTTAGATTCTCAAGCAGTTATTTTTGCAGCTGATGGCAATGATATTACTAAAGATGTTGCCAAAAAATTTAATGGTGATAAGGCGTAATTATTTTCAATCATTTTTATGATTTTCTTTCTCCCCCATTTTGGGGGAGATTTTTTTGTAGAGATAGGATATGCGAGTAAATAAATTTCAATACACATTATCTGAATTAACTCGTGGATTAGAGGTAACGATTAAAGGAGACCCTCATTGTTTAATTACAGGTGTATCTGTTATTCAGCAAGCGCAACCAGGCCATATTACTTTTTTAACTAATTCACTTTACCGGAAGCATCTTGCTGCAACACAAGCAACAGCCGTCATACTCTCAGAGAAAGATGCCGAAATTTGTAATATTCATGCAGTTGTGTGTGCCAATCCACATTATATTTATGCAAAAATCGCGGAATTTTTTGCTTTTCCTTCTATCAATATTTCTGGTATCCATCGAACAGTTGTTATTGGTGTAGATAGCCGCATTGATAAAACAGCGAGTATTGGTGCGCATTGTGTGATTGGTAATCAAGTTTCTATTGCTAAAGATGTGGTGATTGGTCCAGGGTGTGTCATTGGTGATGGTTCCTCTATTGGGGAGGCAACGCAGTTAGATGCTAGCGTCACTATTTATAATAAGGTGGCAATTGGAAAGCGAACGCATATTGCAAGCGGTGCGGTGATTGGCAGCGATGGATTTGGTTTTGCTAATCAAAAAGGGGTATGGCATAAAATTCCTCAATTAGGTGGTGTGCAAATTGGCGATGATGTGGATATTGGTGCGAATACGACAATTGATTGTGGCGCAGTAGATGACACGATTATTGAGAATGGTGTCAAGCTTGATAATCTCATTCAAATTGGGCACAACGTTAAAATTAGGGAACATACTATTATTGCTGGGTGTACTGGAATAGCAGGAAGCGCAGTTATTGGTAAACATTGTATGATTGGTGGCGCTGCGATGATTCAAGGGCATATTCACATAGCAGATCATGTCATGATTACTGGGAACACGGGGGTGAACAAATCTATTCTTGAATCAGGTGTTTATTCATCTGGTGTGGTCGGTGTGGTGACGAATCAAGAATTTAAAAAAAATAATGCGCGATTTCATCGCCTAGAAAATTTAACTCAACGAATAAAACTATTAGAATCATCCTTGAAAGAGCTTAAAGAGGAACAGAACAAATGAATACTGTCATGGATATCAAAGAAATATTAACTTATTTGCCACATCGTTATCCATTTTTATTGATTGATCGTGTCATTGAAATGAATCCAAATAAATCTATTGTGGCATTAAAAAACATTACAATAAATGAAGCTTTTTTTGTTGGACATTTTCCAAATCATCCTGTGATGCCTGGTGTATTAATATTAGAAGCGATGGCACAAGCGGCTGCAGTATTGGCATACAAATCCACACACACTAGCCCACGGGATGGTGTGCTTTATTATTTTGCTGGCATTGACAACACACGTTTTCGCCGCATTGTTAAACCGGGCGATCAATTAATATTAAAAGTAGGTGTGTTGCGTTCGAAGCGTGATGTTTGGAAGCTTGAAGGCAACGCTTATGTAGATGACGAATTAGCTTGCTCTGCGGAATTTATGAGTGCACGTAAACAGGGAGACGATCGTGATTGATCAAACAGCAATTATTGATCCATCTGCAAAAATTGCTAACAGTGCACACGTTGGACCTTATTCAGTGATTGGACCAGCTGTTGAAATAGGTGAAGGCACTTTTATTGGTCCGCATGTGGTGATACAAGGACCAACTAAGATTGGGCGAGACAATAAAATATTTCAATTTTCATCTATTGGTGAAATGCCACAAGATTTAAAATTTCAAGGCGAACAAACTTATTTAGAAATAGGTGATCGCAATACCATTCGAGAATTTTGTACATTCAATCGTGGTACAGTACAAGATAAAACAACCACACGCATTGGGCATGATAATTTTTTCATGGCTTATGTCCATGTTGCACATGATTGTCAAATTGGTAATCATGCTATTTTTGCTAACAATGCTTCTTTAGCAGGGCATGTTACAATTGAAGATTATGTAACCTTAAGTGGCTTCTCTGGTGTATTTCAATTTTGTCGAGTGGGTGCGTATAGCTTTGTTGCGACTAATTCTGTCATTATTAAAGATGTGCCGCCTTTCATTAAGGTTTCTGGTTATTATGCTAAACCATTTGGTCTAAACACAATAGGATTGCAGCGTCGTGGTTTTACGGAGGATGTACTTATTCTCTTGCGTCGTGCTTATAAAATTATTTATCGCAATGGGCTAACAATTGCAAAAGCAATTGAAGAATTACGTAAAATGGAATGTGTAGAAGTACAACAACTTATTCAATTTATTGAAACATCTCGTTCTGGGATTACACGTTGAAAATTGGTATCCTCGCAGGCGAAGCATCTGGTGATTTACTCGGTGCAAAACTCATAGAAGCATTACGACAACAATACCCAAATGTGCAAGTGGAAGGAGTGGGTGGACCAGCCATGATTGCAGCAGGGTGTACTAGTTTATTTGATATGGAACGCTTAAATGTCATGGGTTTGATTGAACCATTACTTCGTTTGCCAGATTTGATTAAGCTTCGCAAACAAATCTACCAACATTTTATTCAACATCGTCCAGATGTTTTTATTGGCATTGATGCACCCGATTTTAATTTGGGTTTAGAATATAAATTACGCCATGCAGGCATTCCTGTTATCCATTATGTTAGTCCCAGTGTATGGGCGTGGCGACAATATCGTGTACGTAAAATTGCTCAAGCGGTAGATTTGATGTTGACGTTGTTGCCCTTTGAAGCAACATTTTACCGAAAATACCACGTGCCTGTTTATTATGTTGGCCATCCTTTAGCCGAACACATTCCTCTGCAACCGGATCAATTAGCAGCACGTAGAGCATTGGGGATAGATGAACATGCTACTTATGTTGCTTTATTGCCTGGTAGCCGGCGACAAGAAATTCACTATATGGCCGAGCCATTTTTACTTGCGGCCAAACAAATAGCAAAGCAGAAACCTACTATACATTTTATTACCTCGCATATTAATGAGAAGCGCTATCAAGAATTTTACGATGCCTATCAACAATACGCTCCTGATTTACCTTTGGAATTTTTTACTCGTCGTGCTCATGATGTGATGGCAGCAGCTGATGTGGTGATGGTTACCTCAGGGACAGCAACACTTGAGACCATGTTATATAAAAAACCCATGGTGATTGCTTATCGTATGTCGCGTTTTACCCATCTATTGGCAAAACTTTTAGTTAAAACACCTTTTATTGGGCTACCTAATTTATTGGCAAATGCTGAAATAGTACCTGAGCTGATTCAAGATGCTGTTAGGCCTGATAGAATAGCTCATCACGTGCTGAATTTTTTAAATCACCCAGAGCATGTTCGTATATTGGAAAATAAATGGATGGCGCTACATCAAGAATTATTAAAGAGTTCATCACATTCTATTCCTGATTTAATCTTTAATTTGATTAGAAAGAGTAAAGGCTAAGGCTATTATTTCCTTTGCCTATAGGTAACAAATTTGATACTATGTGATCATGAAATTGGAATTTATTTATTACAGTACTCGAGTTGAACGAGTTATTCTTGGTTTGCCTAAAGATTTGCTGACAGACTTTTTTGCTGTACAAAAGATGATGATAGAAAATGGGCCTAATCTTGGATTGCCTTATACGCGCGCAATGGGTGATGGCCTTTTTGAAATCAGATTGGAAGCGAAAGATAACATAGCTCGTGTTTTTTATTGTACTTTTAAAAAAAGTAATATTGTGATATTGCATAGTTTTATTAAAAAGACGAGAACAACCCCTGATCGTGAGTTGCAATTGGCAAAAAAACGTTTGAAAGAGGTAAAACAAAATGGCTAAATTTTCTTTAGAAAAAGCAAGAAAATCATCTAAAAAAGTAAATGCAAAAATAGAAAAACGTGTCATGTCTGATCCGGAATCAAGAGCATTATACGAGCGAAAAAAGCGTGAAATTGAACTAGCATTATTAATGAGAAAAAAACGAGAAAAAGCAAATATCAGCCAAGAAGAAATCGCGCAACGTATGCATACGACACGTACCGCTATTTCTCGCCTTGAATCTTTAGGTAGTGGGCGACATTCTCCTTCTATTGATACACTCTTTAAATATGCACAAGCATTGGGATACAAAGTAAATATTTCTTTTACTTCCAAAAAAGATAAAGACCATAAACATGTGGATGAGTAATTGAACGCTATTTTTTCTGCCAACATTATTTATTTAGATCATATTCACGTTAAATTACAATAAGCCAACCAAAAAGATAAATTTTCTGGGTATTGTGTTGGACGTTTTTCAGTATCAGGGGAATAAAAACGCACACTTAAAAAATGTCGACCGACGCTAATTTCTGGAAAGGCTGAAAGCTTAGGAGAAATACCCAAGCGTATCATGCGTAAATTAGCCTGAGGGTCGAGTAACTCTTGATGAAAGCCATGGATAGCAGTTTTTTCATCGGTTTTTGCATTTTTACGGACCAAGTCTAATACTAATGTGACGGCTGTACGGATTTGAGTAAATTCTGTTAGCCAATCGTTAATGGTTGTTTGGCGTGCTTCTACTGGTTGTTGCAACCAGTAGTGAAAAAGTGGTATATCGAAACTGCAGCCGCCACCAGGGCTTGCTAAATGTAAGCGCAGGGTGTTCAACAATTCAATGTCTCTTAAACGATGGCCAATTTTGCCGCTGCTTTCGATAAGATTATGTGATAGTTGTTCCAGTTGATTGATAAGATCTTTTAATTTTTTGGTGTCAATCTCAGGTAGATCGTTATAACGCGAAAGATGAGATGAATGATGACTGAGCTCTTTGGCTAATTTAGATTTTAAATCAGGTCGATCTAGTAATTGTAATACATTAATGATAGAAGCAATGATATTTCGTGTTCCAAGTTGAGAAGTATCATTTAGTTGTCGATCAATTTGCAAAAATAATTGCTCAAGCCTTAAGGAGACACGAGTAATTTCATTTAATGGCTGTTCATAAATAATGGTGTTATTCATAGAGCAGATCATATATTCATCTAGAAACCTTTCATGATCATATCATGATTTGATTTGAAAATGGACAGAGAGATGAGTGATTTTTTTTGATAAATAATTATAATTAAAATCAATTACTTAATTAATTATTTTCTAAATATTATCTTAAGATAAATAGATTATATTAGCTGAGTATGAGAAAGGTTGTGAGGTGTGCAAATGATAGATGGCTCAGAGAATACTAACCTGGATCAGGCGGGGTTACTCTCGCCTGAAAAGGTTCTAGATTTGATAAAAAATTTATTGTACGAAAAAAAGAAGGATGTACCAATGGATCCAGCATTCAATCCACAAGCAAGTGAGAGCCCACCTGATACATTTCGACAACGGGTAAAAGCATGGATGGTTCGGGTATTTAATATTGGTAAAAAATTAATTGATCCTGTAGATGATTTTTGGCCGGCTATTAGGCAGCTCTTACCTAAAAACCCTATTTTTAAAGTGTTTGGTTCTGGGTTAACTGGGATACTTGGTAGTATTACTGGGTTAGTGGAAGGAATAAAGGGGTTTAAAAAAGCGAATAAAGTTACAGAAGAAAATGAACAACGAAAAACCCGCTTAGCAGCAGGAATCATTGTTTTTGTCTTAGGTATGATTGTTGCAGGTTTGGGTTTGGTCTTACTGGCTAGTGCTTCTGGCATTTTTACTTTAGTAGCTGCTCCAACCGGTATGGGGTTAAGTTTGCTAGCTGGTGGTTCCAGCATGATTACAGCGCTTGCAATTGCACCTATTATTACTTTTTTAATACCAAGCCTTTTAGCTGTTCTTTATGGGGTATCGTTATGGAAAAATATTTACATTTGGCGGCAAACCAAAAAACTAGAAAAAGAGCTAGGGGGCATGGAAAAAAAAGTTAAGGATTTATCGCCTCAAATTACGGAAATCCAAAAAAAAATAAGAGAAGAAGAAGAGATTAATGAAAATGAGCGGGAGATATTAGAGCAATATACAAATATCGTAGAACAGCTAAAACAACATACTAAGCGGCACGATAACTTACATGAGGAAAGTTTAGCAAGAGAAGCAAAAGTTGCATTCCGAGCAATAGAGACAACTACCATGTTAACAGTTGCAATCGGTGCTATGTTTGGGGCAGCTGCTTTCGTTGGTTTAGGTGTTGTTTCTTTTGGTAGTATTCCATTAGCTCTTACTATTATTGGTGCTAGCATTGCAGTTTTTGCTAAGGTTTTAGAAACAATAGATGATTATCATGGTCACCATGATCCGACAAAAAAGCCGACAAGAAAGATGCGGCATTTTTTTATAGAAGTTGGTCAGGGGATACGAGGATCAACCGCAAGGTTGCAACAGGCTTTGGGTGGGCCGAATGCTTTTCGCGAGCCTAAACAACCGGATGGTCCATCTACTAAACCAACAGCAAACAAGGATCAACAGAGGGATGATGTTGAGCTCAGAAAGGCGAATAAACTGCAAGAAAAACGTGATAAATCTTTTGCACCAAGACTTCACCCATAATATTCTCTTAAGCTTTTATTGATGTAATAGCATCAAATCACTTAAATGAAC
>MGXW01000078.1 GCA_001801495.1 Gammaproteobacteria bacterium RIFCSPHIGHO2_12_FULL_37_34 | reverse complement strand
TAATACCTCTAAAAAATTTGAACGTATTGATAAACAACCTCGCTATTTTTATGATGATTTTTCTATTCTTGAATTATCTGGTTACGATTATCTTCAAAAATTAATCAAAGAAAAAATTGATCATCTGTATCTCTATGGAACCTTGCCATACGATTACACACAACAATATGAACAACAATATAATTACCAAGTATCCTTACCGTAATTGTACCTGTTCGCGTACTTTTAAAAACATAGAAATGGATTTATTCGATCGATTCATTTCTCCTAATATCATACATATGATTGCTCGCATGTTAGAAAAAATCAAAGTAGCCTCGCTAACTGTTTGGTCGTGATGCAATTTGAGTATTTCCCCATCTAATTTACGAATCATCTCTCTAGAAGTAGGTAAATAGCTGCCAGGTGCGTGTAATTGATCTTCCAATAATTCTAAATATTTTAGTTTTTCAATCAGATCATGATTGATATGATCAAGTAGAGGTCGCCATGCTTGCGGTGAAACAGTTGCCTCTTGTTGCCAAAACCACCTCACCAATCCAGCAAAACCTACCGCGTGAGACATAGGAGTAATAGATTGCTGGCGCAACTTTCTAAGATACTCTTCGATATGTTTTAATAAACCAACAAGCATCACTCTATCCTGATTGACAAAATAATATACCGGTAATGTTGTTTGGATGGGTGCAAGATAGTCATCATCTACTTCTTGATTGGGTATTTTCATAATGTGATCATGCGCAACAATTAATGCTTGCAAACTATGTAATCCTGCTAATTGAAAATAAACATGATGGTTTAAATTCGGATGCCTTTTATAATAGTGCTGACATATTTTTAACAAGTGCTGTTGGGCGGATAAATGAAGCTGGTTAAAAATACTTAATTGTTCTGACATACTCAAAGCATAAAAATAATCAAATGGTGCAACTCCCGCGTTATTACATATCGCTAAATCAGCGCCGTATTGTAAAAGGATAATGGCTATTGGAATGGATCGTAATTTGAGAGCATAGTGTAGGGCCGTTTCACCCTGATCGTTTGTTTGATTGATATCATTTATGAATTCTTGCTTTTGAGCAATTTCTTCTACGAGCTGCTTCACCTTGTCTACATCCCTATTTATTGCAGCATGAATAAGAGCATAAACAACAGTGTAACGATTTTCTTTAACTATGTTAAACAAGCTTCCTTCTAAATAAGGGTGGTTTCTCATGATTGAGTCCTTGTTTGAAATGAAGGGCCGCATCTTGAAACGCAAGGTATAGCGCAAATTAACATAATAGAGTATGATAGTGAAAATATTCAATATCATACTGAGGTGCACACCAACTGTGAGCCTCAAAGTACCCATGCCTATTCCGTTATTACAACTTAATAACTTTACTTATACCGAATTATTTCATTCGGATGGATTAAATCGTCTTGACCAAGCCTTTTTGCTTCTGTTAAAAGAAAAAGATGCAAGTTTGCACGAGCAATTATTACGATATCGCGCAATCGATCAAGCGTTTCATCCCCTTAAAACCAGTGAATTACTGATTCAATGTGCAAAATATCTTGAAGAATTTCTTGCGTCTTTATTTCAAATAGATGAAGCCTTAGCGATTAGCCAAGCGCAAACTACCTCCCATAACCCTATTTCCACATTTAAAAAATATTTCGTTTTACGTCGTGCTAAAAAAGAACTAGCGCGTGCGCATACGTTTCCCTCTTTTAAAGAATTAACCGCCTGGTTACAAGCCAAACTTGTTCAAGCACCTTTACAATCAGATGATCATGAACTTGCTATTGCTCTGCTTGGCACTCACTATCTTACGCAAGCTGATATTTTTCAATTTGAAATTGAACAACTTGTTCAATGGTGTGCACAAGCGCTGACTTCCACGGAGGGCCAGCAATACGTAGCGCATTGGACAAGTTTTCAGATACCCAAACGTCTTGATTATTTGAATCTTGTTCCCCACCAAACGATGAAACAAAGTCATGATGAACAGTCTGTCATATTTCAATCACAACTACGCTTGCGAGATGGATTTAAGCTAACCGATTCACGTATGAACGCACGCGAAGTACAAAATGAAGTGAACTATTGCATTTATTGTCATGATCATGAAGGTGATTTTTGTTCAAAGGGATTCCCAGTCAAAAAAGGCGATCCTTCACAAGGACTTAAGAAAAACCTGTTAGATACCACTTTAACAGGTTGCCCTTTGGAAGAAAAAATTTCCGAAATGCATTATTTAAAACAAGATGGCCTAACTATAGCCGCGCTTGCTATGGTGATGATTGATAATCCTATGTGCCCTGCCACTGGACATCGCATTTGCAACGATTGCATGAAAGCCTGCATTTATCAAAAACAAGACCCTGTCAATATTCCACAAATCGAAACACGTGTATTGACCGATGTATTAGATTTACCTTGGGGAGTCGAGATTTATGATTTACTCACTCGCTGGAATCCACTACGCCAAAAACAATGGGTCATGAAACCCTATAATGGTTTAAAAGTTTTGATTGCTGGAATGGGACCTGCAGGATTTACCTTGGCTCATCATTTATTACTTGAAGGTTTTGCTATTGTTGGATTTGACGGGCTTAAAATTGAACCCCTACCTGAATCACTCATCAAACAACCGATTTATCGTTTTGCTGATCTTAAAGAATCGCTAGATGAACGATTAATAGCAGGTTTTGGAGGGGTCGCTGAGTATGGTATTACTGTGCGCTGGGATAAAAATTTTCTCAAATTAATTTATCTTAGTTTGATGCGTCGCCCCTATTTCCAAGTGTTTGGTGGTATCCGTTTCGGTGGCACCATTAAAGTTGAAGATGCTTGGGAGATGGGGTTTGATCATTTCGTCGTGGCAGTGGGTGCCGGCCTACCAAAAGCACTTTCTATTCCTCATAGTCTTGCGCCAGGTATGCGACAAGCGAATGATTTCTTAATGGCTTTACAATTAGGAAATGCGGCTAAAGCGAGTAGTTTAACTAATTTGCAAATTCGCCTCCCTGCTGTTGTGATTGGGGGCGGACTAACCGGAGTAGATACTGCCACTGAATTACAAGCCTATTATATCGCTCAAGTTGAAAAAATATCGAAACGCTATACGGTGTTAGTTAAACATGGTAGTGAAACACACCTGCAACAACAACTCGATCCCATCTCACGTGAAATACTGGCTGAATATTTACGTCATGGACAAGCTGTCCAAAAAGAACGTGAAGAAGCAAAAGCAGCTGGTAGATTACCTAACTTTATTCATCTGATCAGAGAATGGGGAGGTGTGACCATTGCTTATCGTCGCTCCATACAAGAATCACCTGCTTATATAAATAACCATGAGGAATTAAAAAATGCGCTTCAAGAAGGCGTTTATTATGTTGAAGGCTTGGAGCCCATCTCGGTTGATCTGAATGAATATGGTCATGTGGAAACTTTAGTTTGTCGTAAACGCATTCGTAATCAACACAATGAATGGATCACAACGGCAGAAGAAGTGCATCTTCCTGCTCGATCCATCCTGGTAGCAACAGGCACGCAACCCAATACCGCGTATGAATTTGAGCATCATGGCACCTTCAATCGATTGAATTTGCAATATCAACATTATGAAGATCATGATGGCGAGCTCATCATTGCCCATGGGGTTGCACATTGCAAAGATCCACAATTTGGTCCTTTTACTTCTTATCATAAAGATAAACATCGTGTTAGCTTGATCGGTGATACCCATCCTGTATTTCATGGTAGCGTGGTCAAAGCTATTGCCTCAGGTATGCGCGCGTATTCTAAAATTCTAGCGGTGTTAAAAGATAGGCTCATTGAAACAGGTAACGATTGTGATTATCAATTGTTTGCCAACCACATGAAACATCTATTCAAAGCAAAAATTATTGCAATTTCTCGAAAAACAAAAAATAGTTTAGAACTAGCTATAAAAGCACCGCTTGCTGCTAAACATTTTAAACCCGGGCAATTCTATCGCTTACAAAATTTTGAATTAAACGCGCCACACATCGATCACACCTTGTTGCAAATGGAAGCGCTTGCCTTAGTCTGTGCCGAATGCGATCCACATCGTGGGATATTACATTTTATCGTTACTGAACACACAGCTAGCGCTAAATTATGTGCAACATTACAAGTAAACGATTTTGTTACGCTGATGGGGCCAACTGGTGTGCGCGCAAAAATTCCAACCGAACACGAAACTATTTTGATTATCGGCAATCAAAATAGTTTTGCGTTTGTGCGCAGCTATGGCTCTGCATTACGAGCAAAAGGGAACCGTGTTATTTATCTTTGCCACGTTACAACTCCTCAAGATATATTTTGTCAAACACAATTGGAACAAGCGGCTGATCTTATTATTTGGTTAACAAAAAACGGTGACTTACTCAAACCACATCGCGCAAGTGATTGCTCTATCACGCATCAAGATATTCTTACTGCTTTAATGAACAGTGCGGAAAAAGATAATGGTATCCCATTGAGTGATGTCGATCGAATTTATCTTGTGGGTGATACTGAATTGCTCCGACAATTTCAAGCTGCTCGAAAAACAGTGCTGAAAAATTATCTACTGAAAGATCCAAGAGTATTTGGCTCCGTGTATGGCAATATGCAATGCATGTTAAAAGGTGTGTGCGCACAATGTTTACAATGGCAAATTGATCCGGAAACTGGTCAACGTACAAAAGCTGTATTTGCTTGTTCTTGGCAAGATCAACCACTTGAAATAATCGATATTGATCATATTGACGAACGACAACAACAAAATGGATTAATGGAGCAGTTCAGTAAATGGTGGGTGGATTATATATTTGAGAAATACCCTATACCGAGAGTGTAATTGCCACAAAAAACTCGCTAAACAGATACAGCCTTCTATTTTTGTGATCTTCTACCTGATGCATGTTTCTCCCAATGCACACCAAAAATTACGTTAAATGTAGTAGCTTTTGTAATAGGGCATATTATCTTGTTAAGTTTTTCAAGTTTCACAAAACCATAAGCAGATAATGTTTTCAACGTCCTAGACAAATTGCTAGATTGACGTCCAGTGATATCAGCCAATTCGCGTATAGAACCAGGTTTTTTATCCGTTATAATCTGTAATAGTGCTTGGTTCTCATCGCTTAACACTTCAGCGAGGGAACGGATTGAAGTGAACCAGATTTTAGGCTCATCCGGCTTGGGTTTGTATTTTCCCTGTGCAATCGCAAGTGTCCGCTCACGGATTTCTTTCTGCGACATAATGCCAATTTTTATAGTCTTCATACTCATAATTTATTCCTTTTCTATCCCAAGTACACTGAGTGTTTTATCAACTTCAGACCAAAAATCTTTAAGTAATTGATATGCGTCAACGAATTCGTATGGAACACCTTCATCTTTTGCATGACGATGGCGATGATCATATGTTTTTCTGCCTCGATGCTTACCTTTTTTACTTACCTTAACTACATGTGCATTATCAAAGCCCATCATACGCTCGCCATGTCGATCATGTAGCGTCAAACTATAACGGATACCATGCGGTATTCTTTCTGTAGTTTGCGCTATGCGTCGAACTTCAAATTTAGTCCAATAACCACCTGCTTGTTCTATGACAACTCCATCTAAATCGAGCAGGGTATCGATATCTTTTCCATGAGCCATTTAGTTATCACCTGTTGATAACTATCAAGTATAGCAAAAATTTAAATGTAAGCACATTGTAACTATGCAGCGATTACCCCTAACCCAATCGTGAATGCGAATCAACTGCCATTTCTAAAATTATGCAACGAAACCATAAAATGGTATAATCTTGCCATGCAAACTCTAGGAGTAAAATGACTATGACACTGATTATTGTCCTAATTTTAGCTGCTATTATTGGTTATATTATTCTCACTTACAATCGTCTCATTGCTCAAATTGAAACCATACGTAATAATCAAAAACAAATTGATATTCAACTGGATAGACGCTTTAAAGTATTCGAGTCTTTAATCAATGTTGTAAAAAAATATATGGATTACGAGCAAACCACCTTAAAAGACGTTGTTGCTTTACGTAATCAAGCACAACAGGCTCATGTAAACGGCGATGAAAAAACTCGCATTGCCGCTGAAAATCAAATTTCAACCATTGCTTCCAAACTGAATGTGGTGTTTGAACAATATCCCGATTTAAAAGCCAATCAAAATTGTATTCAATTACAAGAGGAAATTGTCAGCACAGAAAATAAATTAGCTTATGCCAAACAATCCTATAATGATAGCATTGAAACATATAATGCGACTAAGAAATCATTTCCGACTAATACGATTGTCGCATCTTTCCGTAGTAAATTAGATATTGACTATCCCTATTGGCAATTAAGCGAACAAAAAATTGCAGACCAAGAAGCGTACACTGTAAAATTATAATTCATTCCACCATATAGGAATGATCGATATGTCCCATCTTGGAAATTACGAAATCAAAACCAACGACTGGCGTAAAACATTGCGGCAAAATAATCGTCGAACCATCATCGTTATTACTTTATTTTTTCTTATCTATTGTGCGATCGGCTTACTAGTTGATATGTATCTGTATAGTTCTGCTTACCCTGATGCCTCTCTATCACAATTATTTGTCGCTCTCATTACTTTTCAATTATTTCCCATCGCTACCTTCATCATGTTAATCATTGCAGCAATCTCCTTATGGGTGAGTTACGCTCTTTCAGATAAATTAATGCTTCTTGGTACAAATTATCAGAAAATCACGCCTGAAACTGCTCACGATGTGAACGAACAGCAACTCTATAATGTCATTCAGGAAATGAAAATTGCTGCAGGCTTACGTTATATGCCAAGCGTTTACATCATCGATGCAAATTACATGAATGCGTTTGCTAGTGGTTATAGTGAAAAATCTGCTATGGTAGCCATTACGCGCGGATTAATGGAGAAACTAAATCGCGATGAATTGCAAGCAGTGATGGCGCATGAATTAAGCCATATTCGCCATCTCGATATAAAAATAACGCTTACCGCTTCATTATTAGCTAATATGACCATTATCGTGCTCGATATTCTTTTTTATAATGCTCTTTTTAGTCGTCGCCAATCCGGTGGCCGTTCAAAAAATTCGCTGGCTAGCATCATTATTATATTGCGTTACACCTTGCCTATTATCAGTGCAATTTTGATTTTGTATTTAAGTCGCACACGTGAATTAATGGCAGATGCAGGCTCAGTAGAATTAATGCGCAACAATCAACCGCTTGCTTCTGCTCTTTTAAAAATTCACGATGATCATACCAAACATCGTGACAATTATAATGTCGCCTATCAACAAACGCCGCATGAAAATGTTCGTCGTGAAGCTTATCTGTACGATCCTTCCTACGCTGGTATTCATTCGATGACATCTATTAGCGATTTATTTTCTACACACCCTAGCCTTGAAACAAGATTGGAAGCCATCGGAATAAAACGGAAATAATTTTTGTAATAGGTATATACAAATAAATTTTGTATGATACTATTTGCATGTTTTAATATTTTATTAGTCTGAAATAATTAAATTATAATAAGGATAAAATTTTATGTACGTGAAACTTTCTTTTGAAGAACAAACCATACCCAGATGCATGTCCCTTAATCTTACTTATATGTTAGCAGAGAATCCGACAATTATTGACACGCCGCCTTCAGGCGCAGAAGCAAATAAGCAAGTTCGAATTCCTGATGAACCTGCGTTAAATGGTATGTTTGGTCTTGCTAATGCCTGCCATTATGATTATTATCTCGATTGTGGCGATGCGACCAAAGAAACAATCGCAAAAACATTGCATATTCTCTCTGCTATGCATGATGGAAAATTACCATTGGCTGATGCGGATCAATTGT
>MGXW01000077.1 GCA_001801495.1 Gammaproteobacteria bacterium RIFCSPHIGHO2_12_FULL_37_34 | reverse complement strand
GGTAAATGCTTATTTTTTTTAATCGCCTCTTGAATAGCTTCTTCAAATGCTTCTAGTTTAATGGATTGCGCCAATCCATATGAAAACGCCAATTTTATTTTTGAATCTTCAGAATCCAGTGTGATCATGTCTAATCGCAAACGTTCATGGGTATCTAATGATGTATCTTCCCCATATCGATAAAAAAAATGGTCGGATTCAATATGAGATAAAGGATGAGTAGAAAAATCTCGCGTATATTCAATTAATTTATCTTCAAAATGTTTTTTAAACCCCCAAGAGACAAAACAACCATGATTAAAGAAAAAAATATCTCCCGGACGTTTTAAATTAGTCACATGCAAAACATCCCGTGTAATACGTGTAAAATACCCCTTACGTTTGAAAAAACTAGCAAGCCCTAACATGTCATAACTATCAGCCGTGCAAAAAGACACGCAACGTAAGTAGGATCGTAAAACTTTCATGTTATGCATAAATAATATAAAACAATCATAAGGTTACATGAATACGCCATATAGCTACAACTTGATAATCATTATTATACATCTAAATTTCGTTTGTTTTGAAAAAAATAGCTGAGCAATTGTCCGCATTGTTCTGCCATTAAACCACCTAAATGCTCTATACGATGGTTTAAAAATGGTTGATCCAAACAAGATATTTTGCTCGACACCGCCCCTGCTTTTTTATCACTCGCACCGTAAATGAGCCGTTTGATACGCGCATGCACCATCGCCCCCACACACATCATGCACGGTTCTAACGTAACATATAAAGTAGTATTGATTAATCGATAATTAGCAATTTCATTTGCACCTGCACGCAAAGCAATGATTTCCGCGTGGGCAGAAGGGTCACAACGGAAGATGGGGCAATTCAATCCTTCACCAATTATTTCATTATTCAAAACAATAACGGCGCCAATCGGTACTTCATTGTATTCATGAGCTGCTTGATGAGCAAGCGTAAGTGCGCGCTGCATAAAGAAACTATCTTGTGCTGAACATACCATTTCTGTTCCTGCTTTCTTCATATCACATAACTCGATGCATAATGGACAACATCATTTGGCAAATAAGTTTTTTGTTCACTTGACACCCGCTTAAGCATAGATTGTATCAGGTCTTTTCTATAAGAGGCGTACACATGAACAAATAATACTTTAGCATGATGATGACAACAATCTTCATAAGATGCCAAAGGTAACAAATGACACAACGCTATTATTTTTTGATTGATACTCATATCATCAACATACGTTTCTAAAGCACCATAAAAATCTCGCATGCTTTTATTATCAAAAATTCCGCTCTTTAATTGTTGTAATAATTTCGTTGCAATAACTTTACGACGCGATTCATTCAATAAACCTCTTGAGCGAACAATCATCGCGTATACAGTCTCTAAATTGTTGTTATGCTTATAATCACCTATCGCGCCCACATATTTTCCTTTCGGCCAAAAAACAAATGGGCTAACAAAATGAAAAGTGGATGTATTAATTTTTGCTAATTCGTTATTTATTTTTTGATAAAGAATTTCAATCAGCTGGTTACGTATGCCCTGGGGTACAAAATGTAACTGCTCCAAAGTCTCATAAGCAGCATGCTTGATTTTTTCTACATATTTTACGTCGTGAAATACATTCTGCACACCCCTTAATACGGGAGTTCGACTATCAATGGGGATAAAATAACTTAACTTGCCCAATGCAATCATGGCCGCCACTTTTACATTACTATCTTCTCTGTCACTCTCAATAATCGACAATAATCGATTAACAATCGATGTTCGAATCCAAATAGGAATAAATTTTAATTGCGAAATAGCATGAATCGCTGCCATTTTGATGTTTAGAGTGCTCGACATAATTAACGTTTCCACAATCGATAACAATACCATTTGCTCCTCCAATAAAAACAAACCCCATAATGAACCAAGACATTCGCAAGCTACTTGACATGTAAGATTGTTTTGGGAAGAAAAAAATAGTTGTAACTTATCAAATAAGCTCAATCTTGATTGGGCTAATATCTGAGGAGGCAATTTACTTAATGCTTTCATCGCATGCGTAGCTACATTAGCATGATGATGATTTATATTCATAAGCAAATAGTTTGAAATTTCTGAATATAAGCTAACCGGTATAATCTCCATTAACTTTTCAACAACAATGCAAGCTTCTTTAGCCACATACCAATTTCTAGCAACAAGCTTGTCAATACACCTGTTCATTATTTCATAACATTTTAGTGAACGTGGCCATTCTTTTAATTGAATAATTGCATTGCACGCTTCTCGTCTTACTTCTTCATGATGAAGATCTTCAGGAATAATAATGTTTTCGAACAACTCTTCTATAATAAATGATCGTTTATTATCAGGAATCCATTTTTGTAGCGCTACAAGAGATAAAATAGTTTGAACTTTATAATAATCACTCTCTATGTGCTTGAATAAGCTCCCCACTACGTCCTCACGCAAATTTGGTGAAATCCATGGGGAAAATCGACCTAACGCTTCACAAGCAGCCAATCGGAAAATTTTATTTTTATCATCAAAATTTGGATCATCAAGCATGGTCCACAAAATGGTATGGAGTTGACGCTGCAAATAACCGTCCCAAATATCTTTATAGAATAATTTTTTTAACATTTTTTCAGATAACTGCGCTCGATAATAATCATAGACAGAAAAAAATGCGCTGAACAAAAAAAATAAAGGCTTATTTAAATTGATTTTTTCATAAAAAACATTGAGACGAACAATCATACCATCCAGTTTAGAATCTTTCTTAACCTGATTTGGCGCTTGAAGAAAGGTAATTAAAAATTTAGCAAATCGCACATCGGGGCAACTGTTGTCTGATGTTGGTAATAAAAAAGGGGGTTGCCGAATAGTTGCATCAAGATATTCATGTAATAAATCATGAAGTACCTCAGTTGGAGACAATTTTCCTTGTCTCATTTTCTTAATAATTTTATCTATGTATTTTTCAAGTTGAATCTGCTCTTCCTTGAGCATCCTCGTCTTACTCCCATTCTATGGTTGCAGGTGGTTTGCTAGAAATATCGTATGTGACCCGAGAAATACCGGGTACTTCATTCATGATACGATTTGATACACATTCTAAAAATTCATATGGCACTTTTGCCCAATGCGCCGTCATGAAATCATTGGTTTCAACCATGCGAATTGCAATAACGTGGTCATAATGACGCGCATCACCTATCACACCAACTGATTTAATCGGTAAAAATACAGCAAATGCTTGGCTCACTTTGTGATAAAGATGATTGCGATGCAATTCATCAATTAAAATAGCATCCGCTAACCGCAATGTTTCAACATATTCACGCTTCACCTCTCCCAGCACACGTACTGCTAATCCTGGCCCTGGAAAGGGATGTCGATAGACTAATTCATATGGCATTCCTAATTCGATACCTATTTTACGAACTTCATCTTTAAATAATTCTCGTAACGGTTCAATTAATTTAAGTTGCAAACGATCCGGTAATCCACCCACATTATGATGCGATTTGATCACTTGTGCTTGACCTGTTTTTGCTGCTGCTGATTCAATCACGTCGGAATAAATCGTGCCTTGGGCAAGCCATTTAATATGACTGATTTTCTCAGCCTGTTGATCAAATAGTTCAATAAATTTCTTGCCAATGACTTTGCGTTTTTCTTCTGGATCAGAAATGCCAGACAATGCTTCAAAAAATTGATCTTTCGCATTCACCTGAACAAATTGCATACCAAAATGTTTAGCAAAAACCGTTTGTACTTCATTGGCTTCGTCCATACGCAATAATCCAGTATCAACGAATACACAAATGAGTTGCTGACCAATCGCTTGATGCAATAACAATGCCGCAACCGCAGAATCCACACCGCCTGATAATCCTAATATTACTTTTTCTTGTCCAACTTGCTGACGAATCCATTCCACTTGCTCATGAATAATATTGTTTGGTGTCCAACCGGGTTGACATTGACAAATAGTTAAAACAAACCGCTCCAAAATACGCAGACCTTGTCGCGTATGGGTAACTTCTGGATGAAATTGCAATCCATATAATCGGCGTTTTTCATCTCCCATCGCTACAATCGGACAATTATTCGTGCTGGCAATTGCTTGGAAATGTTGGGGGAGTTGACTAACATGGTCGCCATGACTCATCCATACATCTAGTAATGTTGTTCCATCTTCTAGTAATTGATCCTCTATTCCTTTTAACAATAACGAGGATGCAACCATCTTAATTTGAGCATAACCAAATTCACGTTTTTTCCCTGGCTCAACTTTTCCCCCCAATTGTTGCGCCATGGTTTGCATACCATAACAAATACCTAATACAGGGCAGCCTATCGTAAACACTGTATCAGGTGCGCGTGGTGTAGAAGTTGCGGTAACAGTTTCTGGACCACCTGAAAGAATAATACCTACAGGTGACATTCTTTTGATTTCTTGATCTGTTAACTTCGCAGAATGTATTTCACAATATATGCCTATTTCTCGAATACGCCGCGCAATTAATTGCGTGTATTGAGAACCAAAATCAAGAATTAAAATGCACTGGTTAGGTCTCATGATGAATAATCTTCGTCACTATGATAATTGGGCGCCTCTTTGGTAATTTGCACATCATGAACATGGCTTTCTCGTACACCTGATGGGCTCACGCGTATAAAACGTGCCTCCGTATGCAAGATTGGAATAGTCGGGCATCCTGTATAACCCATGCCTGAACGCAACCCACCCATCAATTGATTCACAATGCTTACCATTGATCCTTTATAAGGCACCCGGCCTTCAATGCCCTCGGGTACTAATTTTTCCGTGTCTTTTGCTTCTTCTTGAAAATATCGATCTTTTGAACCAAATCGTTGCGACATCGCGCCTAACGATCCCATCCCACGATAAGCTTTATAAGCACGGCCATGATATAACTCAACCTCCCCTGGTGCCTCTTCTGTACCAGCAAATAAGCCACCTACCATCACTGCTGATGCGCCCGCAGCTAATGCTTTTACTACATCCCCTGAATAACGAATGCCGCCATCAGCAATAATACCAATTTTTCTATCTTGTAATGCATGACTAACATTCGAAATTGCTGTAATTTGCGGAACACCAACACCTGTTACAATACGCGTCGTACAAATAGAACCCGGTCCAATTCCTACCTTTACTGCATCTGCACCCGCTTTTGCTAAAGCAATTGCTGCTTCACCAGTTGCAATATTGCCCGCAACAACCAATAGTGATGGATAATGTTTTTTAATCCAACAAATACGTTCGATCACGTTTTTAGAATGTCCATGTGCAGTATCAATAACAACTATATCAACACCCGCCGCAACCAAGGCGGTTACACGTTCATTGGTATCTATACCTATTCCAACTGCTGCACCCACACACAATTGTCCTTGTGCATCTTTACAAGCAAAAGGTTTAGCTTGTTCTTTTAAAATATCTTTAACTGTGATCATTCCTTGCAATTCAAATTGCTCATTTACTACCAATACTTTTTCGATGCGATGTTTATGCAATAATTTTTTGATGACATCTCGTTTAGCAGATTCTGGTACAGTAACCAAACGCGCTTTAGGTGTCATGAGATTCGCAACAGGTTGATCAAGATTAGTTTCAAAACGCAAATCACGACTAGTGATGATCCCGACCAGTTGTTTACTTTGTTCAACAACAGGAAAAGCATAAAAATTAAACTTTTTGCTAAGTTCAATCACTTCCTGTACGGTTGTTTGAGGTGAAATAGTCACGGGATCTTTGACTACCCCGCTTTCAAATTTTTTAACTTTACGAATGTGTGCCGCCTGCTCTTCAATCGACATATTCTTATGAATCACACCCAACCCCCCTTCTTGAGCAAGAGCGATGGCTAATCTGCCTTCTGTCACTGTATCCATAGCAGCAGAAAGTAAAGGAATATTAAGGAAAAAATGAGGTGTCAATTGGGTTTTTAAATTAGTATCACAAGGCAAAACACTAGATTCGCCAGGAAGCAGTAAGACATCATCAAAAGTTAAAGCAGGCTCATGTTGTGCTAAATGAATCATGTTAATTCCCCCCACACTATTTGTAGGTTAAAATTAACGACTCATTATACACATCTTTTAGCTCGTGTGGAGGAATTTTTAACATGAAAACGGATTATTATCTCGGATTATCAGAAGAAGGTTTCCATCATATTGTTTATACAGAATGGGGCACATCTTCTTCTCGCTATGCCCCCTTAATTGGTATCCACGGGTTAACTCGAAATAGACGAGATTTCGATAATTTAGCAAGTTATCTTAGTCAACGTGAATTTCGTCTTGTTTGTCCGGATATGGTTGGTCGTGGCGATAGTGATTGGCTTAAAAACCCTCTCTATTATACCTACGAACAATATATCGCTGATTGTAATGTGCTCATCAGTAGAATGCATACTCAAAAAGTCGATTGGATAGGAACATCGATGGGTGGAATCATTGGGATGATTCTCGCTTCTTTGCCAAACTCTCCTATTCGTTGTTTAATCCTAAATGACGTGGGACCACAAATACACCTACAAGGTTTAACCCGTTTAATGTTAAATGCTACTCAACATCCTTATTTTTCTAGCTTAGAAGCTGCCATTCAATACCACAAAACGACTTTACCTGATTTGGGTAATTTAACTGAAGCGCAATGGAAACAAATCACAGAAAACAGTATTTACGAAATGAAACCAGGTGTATTTACCCTTAAATTTGATCAAAATATTCAAACCACTTCCATGAAAAGCAAAATTGCTTGGAAATCCGTTTTACACCCTCACAAAGCATTAGAAGGGGTATTATTTGATGTGGAGTTATGGCATATTTGGAAAACGATTCGATGTCCCGTGCTTGTCATTCACGGCAAAAAATCAGATATTTTATCAACTGGTATTATTGAAAAAATGCGGCATTATCCGGCACCGCTAGATGTCCTCGAAGTTCCAGAAGCGGGGCACGCGCCTGCTTTATTAGATGTGGCAGAACATGAAATGATTTATGAATGGCTAAAAAAAACCTATGCAAACAATCCATCCCAAACAAGCTGAATCCATTTACACCGTGAGCCGCTTAAATAGCGAAGTACGTTTTTTATTAGAAGGTACGTATCCATTTATTTGGATTGAGGGCGAGATTTCAAACTTTGCCGCTCCCAACTCTGGTCATTGGTATTTTTCATTGAAAGATGCTAGTGCTCAGGTGCGCTGTGCTATGTTTCGCGGGAATCAACGCAAATTAAATTTTCTTCCTAAAGATGGCCTGCATATCTTGGTGCGCGCTCGAATTAGCCTATATGAAAATCGCGGTGAATTCCAACTGATTGTCGACCATATAGAAGAACGCGGCGAAGGAAAGTTGCGACGTGCATTTGAAATTCTCAAGAAAAAACTAGAAACAGCTGGTTTATTTGACGCTACACACAAAAAACCATTACCTCATTATCCTAAACAAATTGGCTTGATTACATCATCTACAGGAGCTGCCATTCGAGATATTTTAACTGTTCTTAAGCGGCGTTATTCTTGTGTGCCTATTATTATTTATCCCACCTTAGTACAAGGCACACATGCAGCACCCGCTATTGTTAACGCTATTCAAACCGCCAATCGAAGACAAGAATGTGATGTGTTAATCCTAGCACGTGGTGGCGGTTCTTTAGAAGATTTATGGCCTTTCAATGAAGAAGTTGTAGCTTACGCGATTGATCAGAGCATGATACCAATCATCACTGGCATTGGCCATGAAGTTGATTTTACGATTGCAGATTTCGTTGCGGATCAACGTGCGCCAACCCCTTCAGCAGCAGCAGAAATTGCGACACCCGAACAAACAGAATTGTTGCACATTTTAAATCGCAACCAACAGCATTTTTTACAACGAATGAAGCAACTTTTTAGCACGCGCAAACAACATATATCGTGGATCAATAAACACTTACACCAACAACATCCAAAACGTCGCCTCACTGAGTATGCACAACGCTTAGATTTCTGCGAAATGACTTGTCGGCAACTGCAACAAAATCTTATCAATACACTACACTCGTATACCAATGATCTGAATCTTCGCTTACATCATTACAACCCACGTTATACTCTTAATAAACTCCATCACCAAACCCATTTGTTTCGGCATCAACTGAATCAATTCGTTTTAGCTCATCTTAATAAGGAGCGGGAGCGATTAACTCAATTCGCTGCCTCATTGAACGCTTTAAGCCCACTAGCAACTCTAGAGCGAGGATATGCGATTGCAACGAAAAAACAATGCATATTAAGGGATATCACTCAAGTTGAAAAAGGTGATGCCATCAACATACAGCTAACAAATGGGAAGCTCCATTGTTTGGTTGAAAAAATTGATTCAACCTAATTATCCTTGAACCAAAACAGGTTTAACAGTTGCTACATTAACATTCAATAATGTGGCCTCTGACACATGAATGGAATCCAGTAATGAAATAAATTCATGAATTCTTTTTACATTAGATTCACGTTCATTTTTTAACATACCATTTTCATGCTGTAAGCGATGATTTTCTTTTTGTACATTCTCTAATTTTGCAAGTACCGTCATCATCTTCTCTTCTAATTCTCGAAATAAATTTTCAGTCATTCGTTGCTTCCTTTTATATCAGTTAATTCCAAATGCCATTCCAAACCAAATATATCATAGTACAAAATTTGTTAACGTGTAAAATATTATTCATGTGAATTTTGTATTGGAATAAAAGCAATAGGTGCATCAAAATCTTGTAAAGATATAAAAGGTAAAGATAGAGCAGGTATAGTAATAACACGATACTCAGAGAAAAACCTTTGCAAAAACAATATATAACGTTTACGACTAATAAATATTACATCTTTTGATTTATTTTTCAAAATAGGCCAAGATTTTTGCAGAGTTAGGATGGATTGCGCATCTCTATTACCATGAATGTCAAATTGTTTTATATGAGGCGATTGTAAATAAAAATTTAACTTACTTTCTGCATCAAACATCACAATTTGCCATTGATTCCAAGGTTTCATTTTAGATGCTTCGGTAATGAGTGTTCGTGTGAAATGTGCCGCACCAAATTTTGAATAATACCAAGTAGGTAAAACAATCATCACCGAATAAAGAAAAATAAAAGAAAAAATGATACACCAAGCAGACCATTGTTTAAGTTTAGCGGTGTTCGATAAAATCCAATCCGCTGTAAATAAAATAGCAAATGGAATAATAGGTAACACATAATAACTACGTCGCGAACCACTCAGCGTAAAAAATAAAAATAACATGAATAAGGTTAGAGCCAACCATTGAGATGAAACAGACATGGATAACCACCGTCTCTTCATAGAGAATAAAGCAGGAATAAAAAAAATGACCCAGGGAATTAAATAAATTGGTAAATAAACAAAATACGTATAAATGTGGCCTTGATGATCAAATGGTTGAAAATAACGTAATATGTTCTCACGGTAAACCAAATACAAGCCATTTTGGCTATACCCTTCTCCACTCCAATAACTAGATGCCAAGAATGGGATGAAATAAATAATGAGTGCGGGGAAAATACCAACGAAAAGCGATAAACGTAGATGTGTTCTTAAGGTATGTCGTAAAATTAAATCAATGAAGACAGCAACAAGAGGTATAATCGCACCTCCCAACCCTTTACACAAAGAAGTTAACGCCAAAATGATAAAGAAAATGGCATAACTAAAAAAGCTGTTCTGCTCGCGATGATCGACATACCAGGCGACAGCAAACAATGACCCAGCAAGATTAAGCATATCCGCACTGCTTACTCTTGCCCAAAAAACAAAATAAAAAGTGGTTAATAATAACCATCCGGCTAGTAGACCAAGCTCCTTATCCTTCGTTTGTGCACCTAAACGATAAATGGACCAAATCGCTAACAATCCTGCTAAGGCTGAAGGAAGCCGTAAAGTCCAGGTGGTTAATGCGCCAGTTAATTGAGCAATCAATGCAATCAACCAATACGACAGCAAGGGTTTGTCATAATATTTTGTTTCACCTAAATACGGATGCAAAAAATCATTGCGATAAAACATTCCAAAAACTATATCTGCCCAGCGATGTTCTTGCGTCCAAATATCTTTGGCGCCTAGAAAAGTAAAAAGCAACAATATGGCTCCTATTAATAAATAGCCAAATCGTGCTTTATTTCCAAAGAGATAATCCGCTAGGCTTAAAGACTGTATAGATTTCATAGATCTGATCTGCTAATTTAGTTGAAAATACTATAGAATATCGATAAATCCACTACGGAGCAACCCATGTTCAAAGGCAGTATGGTCGCACTCATCACGCCTATGCACGATGATGGTACACTTGATAAAAAAGCGTTACATCACTTAGTTAAATGGCATATCCAATCAAAAACAGATGCTATTATTGTCGTTGGAACAACGGGTGAATCAGCAACACTTGAGCCTTATGAACAATCAGAATGCATTTCACTTGTTGTACAACAAGTTGCTCATCGCATTCCCATCATCGCAGGAACCGGAACCAATTCAACCCAAACAACATTGAAACGAACAGAACAAGCAAAAGCAGCTGGCGTGGATGCGTGTTTAATCGTCACCCCTTATTACAATAAACCAACGCAAAATGGCTTGTATCAACATTACAAAAAAATAGCAGAAACAGTCGATATTCCTATCATTATTTATAACGTTCCAAGCCGGACTGCTTGCGACATTCTACCTGAAACCATTGAACGATTAGCAAAAATTAAAAATATAATTGGTATTAAAGAAGCAACTGGAAAATTAGAGCGTGCCCAAGAAATAATGCAGCGTTGTGGTAAAACGTTTATGATATATAGTGGAGATGATGCGAGCGCCTTGGAGTTGATGTTACACGGAGCACAAGGAGTCATCTCAGTCACTGCAAATGTTGTGCCCGCTAAAATGCATGCATTGTGTCATGCTGCTTTAAATGGCCATGTGGCACAAGCAAAAACGATCAATGATGAACTCATGTTATTGCATCAATATTTGTTTCTTGAATCAAATCCCATTCCTGTCAAATGGGCTTTATACACGATGGGTAAAATTCAAGCGGGCATACGTTTGCCTTTGTTACCTTTAGATAATCGTTACCACCAACAAGTTAAAAACGCTATGCAACAAGCAGGAGTATTACCATGCGCTATATTCTAATTTGTTTTATCCTTTTTTTGTCCGCGTGCTCCTCTTTACAAAAATCAGCCGCGTTTACTGGCCGTACCAATCAATATTTAACTGCCAAAAATATTCCGCCTTTAAAAATTCCGCCTGGTTTATCTTCGGATGCATTCCACAGCTATTATCCTATTTCTGAAAAAAATTACCCGAATGCATCTAAAATCGTGAGTATCGTACCACCTGGATTATACTCAAAACCCAAATTCGGTTAGTATAATCAGCTTGCGATAGGAGAGGTACCGAAGCGGTCATAACGGCGCCGACTCGAAATCGGATGGGGAGCATTGCTCCCACGAGGGTTCGAATCCCTCCCTCTCCGTATAAAAATAAGGAAATACCATGGAAAAAACAGATTACTTAATTGCCGCTAAATGGATGATCACTTGCGAAGATAATAATCGCGTTCTAGAAAATCACGTATTAGCTATCAAAAATGGCAACATTCTAGCAATTTTACCTCGCAAAGAAGCAGAAAAAACCTATCAAGCCCCACTGATTGAATATGCCTCCCATGCTATTATGCCTGGTCTAATCAATAGCCATACTCATCTTGCTATGAATTTATTTAGGGGGCTTGCAGATGATTTAGAATTAATGGATTGGCTAAACAATCATATTTGGCCAGCAGAAGGTAAATGGGTGAGCCATGAATTCGTTTACGATGCTTCACTATTAGCCATGGCTGAGATGATTCGCGGTGGAACAACATGCTTTAACGATATGTATTTTTTCTTTGATGCTACTGCACAAGCAGCCATTCTAGCAGGTTTGCGTGCACATATTGGCATGCATATTATTGGTGTGCCAACTGCTTTTGCTAAAACAATCGATGAAAATTTTGAAAAAGCACTCGCTTTTTATGATCAATATCAAAATCACCCGTACATTACACCTACAATGGCACCGCATTCGACTTATACCTTATCTAGAGAAGATCTTATTCAAGCAAATGATATTGCCAACAAATATCATTTAAGAATAAATATCCATTTACAAGAATCTCAAGGTGAAGTGCAACAATTTTTTTCAAAACATCGTAAACGCCCCTTACAATTATTAGATGAATTAGGTATGGTCACACCTCATTTAATTGCCATTCATATGACACAAATCAATGATGATGATTATGCTATTTTGCAAAAAGGCAACCCAACCATCGTACATTGTCCTGAATCAAACATGAAACTTGTTAGCGGTATATGCCCTGTAGAAAAATTAACTCAACTGGGTATGAATGTGGCACTTGGCACAGATGGTGCTGCAAGCAATAATGACTTAGATATGATTGGCGAAATGCGCTCTGCTGCATTTCTTGGTAAAATCAGCACCTACAATCCTAAAGCGGTTTCTGCTGATACCGTATTAAAAATGGCTACTTTAAATGGCGCTCAAGCACTAGGAATCGATCAGATCACTGGATCGCTTACAGTGGGTAAAGCTGCAGATTTTATTGCTATTCATTTAGATCAAATTGAAACAACACCCCTCTATCACCCCGTTTCACAAATTGTTTATGCAGCCTCTCCTCATCAAGTCACTGATGTTTGGGTAAGAGGCAAGCAACTAATGAAAAATCGCCAATTGCTTACTTTAAATGAGAAAGAAATCATGAATAAAACTAGCTATTGGCAACAAAAGATAGCAAGAAAATAGCATAAATTGCTGGTATAATGTGCCTCTTAAAAAAGAGGAATCATTCATGCCTATAGAACGTACGTTATCTATCATTAAACCTGATGCGGTAGCAAAACATGTTATCGGCCAAATCATTAGTCGTTTCGAACAAAATGGCTTGCGTATTGCTGCTGCTAAAATGACACGTTTAAGCAAATTTCAAGGCGAAGAATTTTATGCGGTTCATAAAAAACGCCCTTTTTTTTCGGCATTAGTAACCTTTATTAGCTCAGGCCCCGTACTTGTCATGGTATTGGAAGGCGAAAACGCTATTGCACTGAACCGCCAAATAATGGGTGCGACTAACCCTAAAGAAGCAGCGGCAGGTACTATTCGCGCTGATTTTGCAGACTCCATTGATCATAATGCTGTACATGGTTCAGATGCATTAGATACTGCAAAACAAGAAATTGCTTTCTTCTTTCAAGTAACTGAAATCTGTGCTTATGTTGCAGAAAGTGAGCTCGCTTAAATGAACGAACAAATGGCAGCTAAAGTTAATTTATTAGGGTTACATCATCAAGCAATGATTGCTTTTTTTGCAACACTCGGTGAAAAACCTTATCGCGCCATACAAGTCTTAAAATGGATACACGCTATTGGTACCCAAGATTTTCATCAGATGACTGATTTAAGTAAAGCACTAAGACAAAAACTAACCGAGAGAGCAGAAATTAAACTACCAGAAATTGCTTACGAAAATAGAGCTTTTGATGGTACACACAAGTGGCTTTTGCGATTAAGCGATGGAAATTGCATTGAAACTGTTTTCATTCCTGAAAAAACACGAGGCACACTTTGCGTTTCCTCTCAAGTGGGTTGTATATTAAATTGTGATTTTTGCTCCACTGGGAAACAAGGATTTAGCCGTAATCTCACAACAACTGAAATAATCGCTCAATTGTGGCTGGCCATTCGCAAATTATCAAAAAATAATGGGGTGCATGACCACGCGGTCACCAATGTTGTGATGATGGGCATGGGAGAACCATTATTAAATCTTGATCATGTTGTCCCTGCTTTACATCTCATGTTGGATGATCATGCTTACGGTTTATCTAAACGGCGTGTTACTGTCAGCACCGCAGGTGTAGTACCAGCACTTTATCAATTGCGTGCAGTAAGTGATGTAGCTCTCGCTATTTCTTTGCATGCGCCTAATGATGAATTACGCGACCAACTCGTACCGCTTAATAAAAAATACCCCCTTAAAGAATTAATCACTGCTTGTCGAGAATATTTCAAACATGATGAGAGACGTTCGATTACAATGGAATATGTGATGCTAGATGGCATCAATGATAAGCAAGAACACGCCAAGCAACTTATCAAATTGCTCAACGGTATACGTGTCAAAATGAATCTGATACCTTTCAATCCCTTTCCACATACTGCCTATAAACGTTCGAATAACAAGGCTATTTTTCTTTTCCGTGACACGCTCTTGAAAGCTGGATTACATACCACCATCAGACGAACACGTGGGGAGGATATCAATGCTGCCTGCGGTCAGCTAGTTGGGGAGGTAAAAGATAGAACGCATCGCCAAGCGCGATATCGCTTGAGTGTTTCCATGTTACAAACAACTAAAAAAAATATTGGCGAGAATACCATAACATCATAAGATGAGATATTAACTAGCAAAGGATTGTTGCCCATATGATTCATGAAACTCCTTCGACCACAACCTTACCATTAGGCGCCCGCCTCAAGCTTGCTCGCGAAACATTAGGCTTAGAAAGCAAAGACGCAGCATCACAATTACGTTTGAACGAAAAATATATTCAAATGATGGAAAAAGAAGATTACCCCGATGATTTGCCTGCGACTTTTATTCGTGGCTATTTACGATCTTATGGACGACTATTACAAATTCCAACGCAAGAGATCGAACAAGCAATAGAGGAGTTCAAACCTGCTCTATCTAACTATCCTCCTACCACTGCACCAACGATTAAATCATACACCCCCATCACAAATGATAACCATCTGATGCGATTTTTCACCTACATGATTGCACTCACCTTCATTGGATTAGTGGGCGCTTGGTGGTATACTCATTCCGTTCCAACCATACAATTAGTTGGCGCTTCAACTAAAACCATACCTGAACCTAAACCCGCGCTTGCACAAACAACCTTATCAGGAAATAATATAGAGCGGAAAATAACTATTCCAATCGCTGGTTCAAAAACTCAACCGACATCAGATGATTCTGAAGAAGATGACGATACAGAGGCATCTGAATAAATCGAGAATGTTCAATGAACTGTGTGATTGCTTATGTGAACGAGGGACGTCGCGGCCACGGATGGTGATAAGCGTCGAGTACAGGGATGTACGTTCCCGAGTCACATAAGCAATCACACAGTTCATTGAACATTCTCGAATAACTCAGCTTTAATGTTCTAATGGAGCAATGAATGTCAACAAACATCCAAGCCATCCGTGGCATGAACGATATTCTGCCGCCAGAAACTTATCTTTGGCATCATGTAGAAACCATCATGCGACGCATTCTTCAAAGCCATGGCTATCAAGAAATTCGTTTCCCCATCCTCGAATATACAGAACTATTTAAACGCTCCATTGGCGAGATTACTGATATTGTTGAAAAAGAAATGTATACCTTTCTTGATCGCAATCAAGAAACCTTAACCTTACGACCTGAAGGAACAGCAAGTTGTGTGCGTGCTGGCATAGAACACGGATTACTTTATAATCAAATACAAAGATTGTGGTATATGGGACCTTTTTTTCGTCACGAACGTCCGCAAAAAGGGCGTTATCGTCAATTTCACCAATGTTCCGCAGAAGTGTTTGGTTTAGTTGGGCCAGATATTGATGCCGAGCTTATTCTGATGTCTGCCCTCATTTTAGAGAAATTGGGCATTAAACAGCTCACAACGCTACAAATTAATTCATTAGGAACTGCTCTCTCTCGAACACTATACCGCAAAGAATTAATTAAATACTTTAACAGTAACAAAAACAATTTAGATGAAGATAGTGCCCACCGTTTACATAAAAATCCTATGCGCATCTTAGATAGCAAAAATCCAGAGATGAAAAAAATCATTGAGAATGCGCCAAAATTACTAGATTACATCGATCAAGATTCCAGAAATCACTTTGAAAAATTGCAAGAATATCTTACACATGCCGGAATGGCATTTGAAATTAATCCCTGTCTTGTGCGAGGATTAGATTATTACACCAAAACTGTTTTTGAATGGACATCTGATAAACTAGGTGCCCAAGCTACAGTTTGTGGAGGGGGGCGTTACGATCATCTAGTTGAACAATTAGGAGGTAAGCCAACCCCTGCTTTAGGATGTTCATTTGGCTTAGAGCGTACTGTTTCGTTGGTACAACAAACTGAACATAATCACAAAGCTGAAACGATTTTGCATGCTTACCTGATTACTGATAGCGAAGAATCCTTTATTGTTGGATTAAAATTAGCCAATTATCTCAGAAGCAAAGTGCCTGGTTTAAAACTCATTCTACATTGTGGTGGGGGTCATCTAAAAAATCAATTCAAAAAAGCTGATAAAAGCGAAGCGCTTTATGCGATTATTATTGGCGAACATGAACGTAAAACCCACTCCGTATCCATTAAATCATTAAGAGAACCCATTCCACAACAAACCTTATATCAAGATGAATTAGCTGAATATCTGAAGTTAAAGATTGCGAAGAAAGGATAAAATCTGCTTTAATACTGATCCTAGATCAGCGGTTCCCGCTGATCTAGGATATTATAGGCAAGAGGGCGCCTCCTTGACAGATTATTTAACTGAACAAGAACAAATCGAACTATTAAAAAACTGGATTAAGCAGTATAGTTTGGTCATTTTAACTGGTGTGTTACTCGCTATTGTTGGTATATCTGGCTGGCGATATTGGCAACAGCGTCAAACTAAAAACTTAACTCATGCTTCTGTTATTTATGATGAAATGTTAACAAAACACGCCCAAAATAATTCTGAAGTTACTATCACACAAGCACAAAAACTATATGATCGTTATCATAAAACAGTCTATGGTCAACTTGCAGCCTTCATGCTCGCTAAAGAAGCAATTGATAAAAAAGATTATCAAACAGCTGAAAACCAATTGAAGGCGGTATTACACCAAAGTAATGTAGCTTCTTTTCGGCAAATTGCCCGTTTACGTTTAGCTCGCGTTTTATTAGTTGAACAAAAACCAAGTGATGCTATTAAAATTTTGGAGAAAGTGGATGATAAAAACTTCAACGGATTAATTAACGAAATACGCGGTGATGGATACCTTGCTATGAAAAATCTAGAAATGGCTCGTCAATCCTATAAAGAAGCTTTAAGAGAGTTGCCTGATGCGGAAACAATACGCCCATTATTACAAATGAAATATGACAACTTAGTTATGAACCCGTAGGCGTACTCACTATGTATAACTATCGAATCTTTCTATTGTATGTTTTCTTCTTATTCCTGACAGCCTGTAATGGTTTTTTTGAAAAAGATAATACCCCTAAACCTGCATCTTTAGTGTTCATCACACCAGAAATAAAACCCATACGCATATGGTCAACAAAAGCAGGAACAGGAATAGATGATGATTATTTAAAGATGGGGTTTTCAATAACTGATCAGGCTATATTGACAACCAGTACCAACGGATTAGTTACTTCAATCGATAAAAAACAGGGCTTAGAAAATTGGCAAATTTATGCTGGTTTTCCTATTACTACTGCTCCTGGAATAGGCGATGATCTACTAGTTGTTGGTGGTCGACGTGGCGAAATACTAGCGCTACAACAAGGAACTGGTAGAACAGTTTGGAAAACAAACTTACCTAGCCAAGCATTTGCAAAACCCGCCATTCAAAATGGTATTGTGGTGATTAAATCAATTGATGGCTACATACGTGCTTTATCAAGCAAAAACGGCAACATACTATGGACTTTTCAACAAATTGAACCTAATTTGATTTTGCGAAGCGCTAGTAATCCACTCATCAGTCATCACGATATTATCGCGGGGTTTGCCAATGGTAATCTTGCCAAACTAAATTTATATAATGGACAAATGGTTTGGACAGAACCTATTGCTGTACCGCAAGGTGCATTTGCTATTCAACGTATGATTGATATTGATGCAGATCCTATTTTATTTGAACATGATCTTTATGCTGCTACTTACCAAGGTAAAATTAGCGCGCTCGATTGGTCAACAGGGAAAACACGCTGGTCTCACGACATTTCTTCTTATACTGGCATGGTAGCGGATCACGATACTATTTTCATTACCGATGCAAAAAGCCACCTTTTCGCATTTGATGCCAATAGCGGCTTAATCAATTGGCGCCAAGATAAACTAGAAGCGCGTGTATTAACTGCCCCAGCCATACAAGGCGACTATGTTGTCGTAGGAGATGCGCAAGGTTATTTACATTGGCTGAGTAAACGTGATGGTCATATTGGCGCTCGGGAATATATAGGCGCCATGTATGCTGCGCCTATTGTCCAAAATGGCATATTATATGCGCTAACCAATAGCGGTCATTTGTTGGCTTATAGACTTTAGCAAAGAGAGTTTGTTGGAGTGGTCTATGTTACCTGTCGTTGCTATTGTAGGCCGGCCAAATGTCGGTAAATCGACTTTATTTAACTGCTTAACACATACTAAAAATGCCTTGATGTCTTCCCATCCTGGCACGACTCGCGATAGACAATATGGCGAAGTCCATATTGATAACCATCGTTTTATTATCATTGATACTGGTGGAATAATCGAAAAACCAAATGATATCGGTAAACTCATTACTCAACAAGCCTTAACCGCCATTCAAGAAGCTGATCATATTATTTTTCTGGTTGATGGGCGAGAAGGGGTTCTCGCAGAAGATAAAATGATTGCAAACATGCTACGCAAAACCAGCAAACCCGTTTTACTTGTTATTAACAAAACCGAAGGCTTGGATACCGCAACAAGCGCACTTGATGCTCATGAGTTAGGTATGGGCATGCCGATAGCTATTGCAGCTGCTCATCGCATCGGTATAACTAATCTTATAACCACGCTTTTTCCTCTCCCCATAGAAGAAACCGAAAGCAAAGCCAAACCCACTTCCGCCATTAAATTAGCAATTGTTGGTAAACCAAATGTAGGAAAATCCACGCTTACAAATCGTATGCTTGGGGAAGATCGTGTTATCGTTCATGATACGCCAGGAACCACGCGTGATAGCATTTATATTCCATTGGAACGCTTTCATCAACACTACACTTTAATTGATACAGCCGGTGTACGTAAACGAAAAAAAGTATCTGATGTTCCTGAAAAATTTTCTATTGTGAAAACATTACAAGCTATAGAAGATGCTCATGTTGTGCTTTATCTCATTGATGCGCGCACAGGTGTTGGTGAACAAGATCTCAAATTATTAGGTTTTGTCCTAGAATGCGGTAAAGCCTTAGTCATTGCAGTGAATAAATGGGATGGTATGATTGAATCAGCGCGTGAAGAAGTCAAGAAAAGTATGGATAGACAATTAGGTTTTGTTCACTTTGCTCGCACACATTATATTTCAGCTTTACATGGTTCTGGTGTAGGAATTTTATTTGATTCTATTCATGAAGCTTATTTATCAGCTACCAAAAAATTATCTACTCCGCTTTTAGCTCGCTTACTACAGCAAGCCATTGTAACGCATTCGCCACCATTAGTTCGCGGACGGCGTGTAAAATTACGTTATGCTCATCCAGGCGGCAACAACCCGCCTACCATTATCATTCATGGTAATCAAGTCGATGCATTACCGGAAAGCTACCGTCGATTCCTCGCCGCTTTTTTTCAAAAAAAACTGAAACTGCGTGGAACACCTGTTGTCATTGAGTGGAAAGAAGGTAAAAATCCATTTAGTCCTAGAAACAGGAAAAAACATTAGTTAAT
>MGXW01000076.1 GCA_001801495.1 Gammaproteobacteria bacterium RIFCSPHIGHO2_12_FULL_37_34 | reverse complement strand
TGCTCACACTATTCCTCCTCAGAAATTAAGTGATTTATTAACAAACAATAATCATCTGATTGAGCTAACTATTCATGATACTCCAAAGCGCCCAAGTAGCTTAGATGTTGAGTCGGCTAAAGCAATTGCAACTGCGTTAACTCAAAATAACACATTGCGCATTTTAGATGTTGAAACTAATTGTATTCAGAATCAAGGTGCAGTATTGCTTTTGGAGGCATTTGCCACATCTCCTTCGCTATTAGCTTTGGATATTTCAAACAATCTTATTACCATGAATCCTGGGCAAAATCTCCCAAAAGAGGAAGATATTTTTCAATGTGTGATTGGTTTGTTACGAGAACCGATTTATGTGCAACCTGTTGGTTTGATTTTTGGAAAAATAATGGTAATGAAAAATAGTGGTTTTGGACGTCATATTACAAGTGAGCAGTGTCAATCCTTCCAAAACGCTCTTATGCGAGAGGATTATCCTGCCGCTCAAGATCCAGAAGGAAAAAAACTCGTTACTCCGAAGTTAATTGTTTATAAAAGTGATTTAGTGTCTAGCATCCGAACTAAAATAGAGAGAAATGATGTTGATCTTATTGAGAGAAATATACTAACTAGTGGAAATCAATCTCATAATAAAAATTTTCAAGGAAAGGCAGGAAAAACAACAGTGAAAAAAAAGAAGACAGGCGGCATTGATAAGCGATTAGAGCGATTAGATAGTTCAAGAAAAAAACCACTACAAGATCACAAGAGCGCGGAGGTTGCAAAAAAGCCTGAATTTGATCAAGGTAAGAACCGTGAGCAGGTTGATCAACAACAATTAATTCTTGTTGAAGAGACGCTGAAAACTCTTGCGGAGTTTTCAGAAAGAGTACGTCAATTGCGTATGGTTGTACAATATTTTAAAAGTAAAGGATATTCTTTGCATTTTAGAAAAATGATAGCGCATCTCAATTCATTAGCGGGTTCGATTCAAGCCTTACTTGAAAATAAAGAGGATGATCAGGCCAAATTGAATGTGAAAATCGAAGACTGCAGAAAAAAACTTGAAGAATTAGAAACGCAAGTAAAAAATGCGAATACCGATCAGCTATTTACTGATGTGATTCAGGCAGCAAAAGTTGAAAAGGTGTTAATCGATCATAAAGAGAAAATTTTATCACCCATCAGAGGCCGCATTAAGCGATTACAAGATAGCTTTTCAAAAGGTGATCAATTGGCATTTATTGAAAATAAATTATATTTTTTAGAAAAAGCAGATTCTGTTACATTTGACGTGAACAAATTCAACATTCTATCCTTGCTTGATGTGTTATTGAAGGGGCTTGAACACTCAATTTTATCGACCGAGCAACCGGAAGGAGTACCAGGGCAATCTGTTGTTAAACCACATGACAAAACAGGTTCGCCCAATGAAAGGAATATTTCGGGTGCATATTTACTAGATGCGGAACAAAAAAAGCTTTCATTAAAGGAAGCAAATAAAAAAAACAAACAGTCTAATAAAAAATTATGGATCGGCTTGTTAGCAATTGTGGTTGGTTTTGCACTTGCTTCAACAGGCATTGGTGGGCTTATTGTAGGTGCGGTAGCGTTGGCGGTAGGGGCGGGATTTATTGCTTCTGGTTCTGTTGCAGCTGCAGCAGGTTCGGGCGTGCTGATTTATGATAGATGTTTCACTTCTACTCATAGAAGGTTGAGTCTAGTGACAGGCGGAAGCTCTACCCCTCGTTGTTCTACCGCTTCTCAAAAAAGCAATAGCCCCGCAGCTTCGTCTTCAGGGAATACAGTCGTAACAACAACGAGTATATTCTGTATACCACCACCACCCCAGCTAGAAAATCTGGCTTCTACACGCTCTTCTGGTGGGTTTGAAGAATTTTTATGCACTGGACTTATAAAATAGCGGCCTCTATTTTTTGCTTTTCAACACCCCATTTTCAAAAACAAGCGTAACAGGTGGTGTAGTCGAGTAAGTAAATTCGGTAATTTTGTTTTTGGGTGGTTGCGAGGATCCTGTTTGAGGTGCAGTTGCTTGTTGTTTATTGATAATAGCAGGATTTCCACAAGCTGCTTTTACAGTATCTTGGGTTGCTCCAAGCTGAATGACAGCACCACACACATTGGTTGAAGGCATACTTAAGCCATTTACATTAATATTAATGGCTTTTCCATTAGCATCAAATATAATTTGAGTTTTGAGTGTCATCTCCGGTTGATTCGTTGCGCTTAGGGTATAGGTGCGCGGCACATAATAATTCCATTCTTGTGGAGTAGGTATGTCAGGTGCGATTTCTTTGGTTTCTTGTTTTGCAGGCGTACCGCATTGTTGTTGTATTTGCGCTATCGTATCGCCAAAATTAATTTGATTAAAATTATTCGGGCAAAAAAAAGCATAACTGATTGTGGGTAGGAGAAAAACAAAAATCATTTTAATCATTGTCATGATGTGATGCTTATTTTGACTTTATTAAACAAATAGCATGTTCCTCAAGCCTTCCCCCTGCTGGACCTTCATTGCTATTACTGTACTGGATAGGTAATGGCAGCTGAGTTTTATGATCGAATATACCAAATTTTATCTTGCTTTTATTGAGAGGAGGCTTTGCTTGTTTCTTAGATTGCTCATGGATATATTGAAGTAATTCATTATTTAAATCACGTAATGTCTTGTTTTCAGATTTTAATATGTCGTTTTCGCATTTTAATTCGCTTATTTCTTGTACGAGCATGATGGTGTTTTTTTCATGATGATGCGAGGGGATTGTTTTGCTTGTATTATTAGTACGGTGGTTTGTGGATCTTAATCCCATGAGCACTCTCTCCAGATAAAGTTAGCAGAAAGCATAACAGATTTTTTTTACTTTTCAACCGTAGAATTCTCAGGTGGCTCATCTTTTTTTGGCGGTGTATGTGGGGATGGCGGGTGGTCGTTTGTCTTTTTGGATTTCTTTTTTGGTTCGGATAACACACCATGATCCTGGTATGATAAATCACTTTTCGCCCAGGGTAAACGTTGATAATAAGGAAGAGGTTCATCTGGATTAAACAAAGGGTATTTAATAATTTCAAAATAGGGTGAAAAATCAAAATCTTTTGGTACAAACAGTTGAGGATTACGAGGAAAGAGTTCTAATCCTTGTTCTTTATCCGCTTTGGCAAAAGGTCGAATGGGAAATCGGACGGAGGAAAATGCTTCAGCAATTAAAGAAGAGCACACCCCGCCTTCGGGCTCACCTGATGAGGTGCGGAATAAACTAGACCCCCAGCGACGTGGAAGAATAGTCCACGGTAAAAGAAACCGGGCAAGATCGAGTAATTGCCTAACATTATAAGGTTGGCCTAGGGCTTTGATAGCATATTTCAATACAAGTTGAATGTCATCGTGCGTAATACCTATAGGCCGGCAAATTCGCATATGATGATCTCGATAAGCGGTAAGTGGAGCAACAAGGGTGCCTTTTCCTAACAAACCCTCTAAAATCAATCGAGTTTTTTCTTTAGCATCAGCTTGTTGACGAAGAATTTCTACTATTTCTTCATCTTCAAAATCAACTGGGCGGCCAATATATAATGCAGCATGTGTCCAAGAGCTTTGGGTAATGGTTCTGATCACTGAACTGACTCGACTGCGTCCTTCAATGAGTAGTACATCACCCGGGCGAATTTCATATTTCAAACGACTGAAATCAAATGGCATCAGTTCAATAGGAGGTGGTTCATAGATGAGCCATCGATACAGTTTATTTTTTATATAACGATAAAATCGCATGTTATACCTTGCCTGCTAATTCTTTTGCATATCCAATATAGTGTTGTGGGGTGAGCGCTAATAATCGTTTCTTTTCGGTATCTGGAAGCGGTAATTGTGTAATAAATTGTTGTAAGGTTGCTTGATCAAGCGTTTTGCCGCGTGTGAAGTCTTTTAACTGTTCATAAGCTTGTTCAAGTTGATAACGGCGCATCATCGTTTGTATTGCTTCGCCTAATACTTCCCAATGCTGATTAAGATCCGCCGTAATGACTGATTGATTAGGCTCTAATTTTTTAATGCCTTTTAATGTCGCTTGATAAGAAAGCAAAGTATAACCAAGTGCTACTCCTATATTACGTAATACAGTTGAATCTGATAAATCACGTTGCCAACGTGAAATAGGTAGTTTGGCAATCATGTGTTCTAATAGTGCATTGGCGATTCCTAAATTTCCTTCTGAATTTTCAAAATCAATCGGATTAATTTTGTGTGGCATGGTAGAGGAACCAACTTCACCAGGAAGTGATTTTTGTTTGAAGTAATGAATAGCAATGTAACCCCATATATCACGATTAAAATCAAGAAGAATAGTATTGATGCGCAGGATAATTGCAAACCATTCAGCAAGAGAATCATGCGGTTCAATTTGTGTGGTATAAGGGTTCCAGGTTAAGTTTAGCTGAGTGATGAAGCGCTCGCTTTGTTGCTGCCAATCAATGTTGGGATAGGCTATCGCAAGGGCATTGTAATTACCTGAGGCACCATTCATTTTTCCAAAAAGAGAAGCGTGAGTTAGCTGATCCATTTGTCTTTCTAAGCGTACAACGACGTTTGCTATTTCTTTACCAAGCGTAGTTGGGCTAGCTGGTTGGCCATGCGTGTGTGCGAGCATACTTAGATCAGCATAACTGTGTGCATCGCATCGCATGGTGGCTACTAAGTCATTCAATAGAGGTAAGATGCATTGTTCGCGTGCGTTTTTTAGCATTAAACTATAAGCCAAATTATTAATATCTTCCGATGTGCATCCAAAGTGAATGAGCTCACTCACTGCTTTTAATTCTGGATGATCCAAGATGCGTTCTTTGATAAAATATTCAACAGCTTTTACGTCGTGATTAATGCGCGCTTCTATTTTTTTGATTTGCATGGCATCAATAGGAGAAAAACTTTCAATCATATCATCCAGCTGTTTTTTTGCAGAGGAGCTTAGTTTGCCTATTTCAGGTAGATTTAAAAGCAGTTCTAGCCAGCGAATTTCAACGATGATGCGATGTTTAATTAAACCATATTCACTAAAAATTTCTCGTAACGAAGTTACTTTATCTTGATAACGGCCATCTAATGGAGAAATAGCCATTAAACTACTGATATCCATGGAAACTCCTATTGCATCACTCGATCTTTCATCTCTATTCTCTAATCATACCACCCCCTAGGCAAATTTCATCCTGATAAAACACGATAGATTGGCCAGGGGTAATCGCTCGTTGCGGTTGTTTAAACGTAACGCGATATGCTGCATGTTGTGTGTGCACCTCGTCGGATGGTTGGATGGCTTCAATGATGCAAGCCTGATCGGGTTGGCGGTAACGAATTTTTGCATGTGTGTTTAGAGGCAGAGAAGGCGGTTGATTGATCCAATGAATGGCTGAAACAATCAATGATTGTTTGAAAAGTGCAGGATGTTGATTGTCTTGCACGACTATTAATACATTTCGTTTGATATCTTTATTTGCCACATACCAAGGCTGTTCTGCTTTACCTTTTAACCCACCAATATGCAACCCTTGACGTTGACCGATGGTATAAAACATTAAGCCATCGTGTTGCCCGATTACTTCTCCATCGATGGTTTCAATTGGACCTGGTTCTCCAGGTAAATAATCATTTAAAAATTTCTTGAACGGACGTTCACCGATAAAACAAATGCCCGTACTGTCTTTTTTAGCATGATTTTTTAATCCGAGTGATGTTGCAATGGCGCGAACTTCTTTTTTTAATAATTCTCCTACTGGAAATAAACTATGTGTTAATTGTGATTGGTCAAGTGCATATAAAAAGTAACTTTGATCTTTTTCGAAATCACGGCCTTTGAGTAAACGAATCCCGGTATGATCGTATTGTAGGCGAGCATAATGACCGGTCGCGATATAACGGGCTTCATGTTGTTTAGCGTAATCTAAAAACGCTTTAAATTTAATTTCTTTGTTACAAAGAATATCTGGATTAGGTGTGCGGCCTGCTCTATATTCATCTAGAAAATGAGCAAATACTTTTTCCCAGTAACGATCAGAAAAATTAATAACATGTAATTTAATGTTTAGTTGATCACAAACCGTTTCCGCATCAGCAAGGTCGATCGCAGATGAGCAATAAGCGTCGGTGTCATCTGTTTCCCAATTTTTCATGAACACCGCTTCAATTTGGTGTCCTGCTTGTTTTAGCAAATAAGCAGCAACCGATGAGTCAACGCCACCTGACATACCAACAAATATGTGTTTAGGGAATGTGTGCATGATGTTTTTTTAATTATAGAATAAATTGCCATTATCGACTATCCCTTGCTAATATACCCGAAGCTAAGAAAAGGATGAAACCATGGCTTACCAATATATCACTATTCCTACAGCGGGTAAGAAAATTACCGTTCATCCAAATTTTACCTTAAGCGTCCCTAATGAACCGATTATTCCATTTATTGAGGGGGATGGTATTGGTGTAGATATTACCCCGGTGATGCGTCATGTAGTAGATACTGCCGTACAAAAAGCATATGGCGGAAAACATTGTATTCATTGGATGGAAATTTATGCTGGGGAAAAAGCCACCAAGCGATACGGAAAAGATAGTTGGTTACCTCAAGAAACAGTAGATGCCATGCGTGAATTTTCTGTTGCCATCAAAGGGCCTTTAACTACTCCAGTAGGTGGGGGCATTCGTTCTCTTAATGTTGCATTACGCCAAGATTTAGATTTGTATGTATGTTTGCGTCCTATTCGTTATTTTACAGGTGTGCCGAGTCCACTCAAAGAACCGTGGCACACTAATATGGTTATTTTTCGGGAAAATTCTGAAGATATTTATGCAGGTATAGAATGGCCTGGAGATAGCGCCGATGCTAAAAAAGTTATTCAGTTTTTGCGAAATGACATGCAAGTAAAAAAAATTCGTTTTCCTGAACATTGTGGTATTGGTATTAAGCCCGTGTCGCAACAAGGGACATCGCGATTAGTGTGCCGCGCTATTCAATATGCTATCGATCACAAACGGGATTCGGTTACCTTGGTACATAAAGGTAATATTATGAAATATACTGAAGGCGCATTTCGTGATTGGGGTTATGAAGTAGCACGCACCCAATTTTCTGCAAAACCATTAGATAATGGTCCTTGGCAAGTATTAAAAAACCCAAAAACAGGCAAAGATATCATTATTAAAGATGTTATTGCTGATGCTTTTCTGCAGCAAATTCTTTTACGACCAGCGGATTATAGTGTCATTGCCACCTTGAATCTAAATGGCGATTACATTTCAGATGCATTGGCAGCTCAGGTTGGCGGAATTGGTATTGCGCCAGGCGCCAATATTGGTGATGGGATTGCGTTATTTGAGGCAACTCATGGGACGGCTCCAAAATATGCCGGCCAGGATAAGGTGAATCCTGGTTCACTGATTTTATCTGCTGAAATGATGCTGCGACACATGACTTGGAATGAGGCGGCTGATTTGATTGTTAAAGGCATGGAAGGTGCTATTGCTGCAAAAACAGTGACTTATGATTTTGCTCGACTCATGAAAGATGCAAAAGAGGTAAGCAGCTCAGGATTTGGCGAAGCCATAATTTGTTCGATGTAGTTGATATATAGGTTGTTTTTAGATTAACTAGCAAGATGTGTATTTATTGACCTCTATCCATAAATCACGTATAATTTGACCACTTTTTAATTTTAGCTAACACATTTATTATATACATAAATTTTGCTTTTTGGGCGGGTTAAAAATATTTATTTTTATACAGGAAAAAATGAGATTTTTCGTCTATAAAAAAGGTAAAGCTTATGAAAAGCGAGGTGAATAAAGAGTATGCAAGCAATAATGAAGTATCCATTAAAACAGAACAACCACCTCTTTATCTGGTTATTATGCACAATGATGATTTTACACCAATGGAGTTTGTTGTAAGTATTTTAGAAAGATTTTTCTTTATGGAGAGGCAAAAAGCAGTAGAAATGATGATGGAAGTTCACACCTTAGGTAAAGCTGTATGTGGTATTTTTTCAAAGGATGTAGCTGAATCTAAGGTATCGGATGTAACTGAATATTCGAGGATGCACGAGCATCCCTTGTTTTGTAGCTTGGAGAGCATCCAATGAGGAGGAGGGGTATGTTATGTTGGATAAAGAGCTGGAATATACGCTTAATGCAGCGTTTAAGGAGGCGAGAGCTAAGCATCATGAGTTTGTAACAGTAGAGCATTTATTGTTAGCCTTGCTGGATAATACGTCTGCATTAGAAGTTTTAAAGGCTTGTGGTGCGAATATTAATCGTTTACGCACCAATTTAACCGAATTTGTTGATCGTACTACCCCTGTGATTCCTCTGAATATCCATGATAGAGATACTCAACCTACATTAGGTTTTCAACGTGTGATTCAGCGCGCAGTTTTTCAAGTTCAATCCTCAGGTAAAACAGAAGTTGCAGGTGCAAATGTTTTAGCTGCTATTTTTAGCGAGCAAGAAAGTCAAAGTGTTTATTTTATTCGTCAAGAAAACATGAGTCGATTAGATGTCATTAATTATATTGCTCATGGTACAACCAAACCGAAACCTCAACCTAAAGAAGAACATCATTTTGGTGGTTATTCTGAAGACGAAAATGGTTCGTCTTCAGAAGAGGCTGGTACCAGCCCGTTAGAATTATATACGACCAACCTTAATGCGCGAGCAAAATTAGGATTAATTGATCCATTAATTGGGCGTGAAGAAGAAATTGAACGCACGATACAAGTACTTTGTCGGCGTCGTAAAAATAATCCGTTATTGGTTGGTGAAGCAGGTGTTGGCAAAACAGCTATTGCTGAAGGGTTAGCACGATTAATTATAGAAAAGAAAATTCCTGGTGTGTTACATGATAGTGTCATTTACGCACTGGATCTTGGTAGCTTATTGGCAGGAACAAAATATCGCGGTGATTTTGAAAAGCGCTTAAAGAGTGTATTACATCAATTAAAAGAGCAAAAAGGCGCAATATTATTTATTGATGAAATTCATACAATTATTGGTGCAGGTGCTGCCTCAGGTGGTTTAATGGATGTTTCTAATTTGATTAAACCATTGTTAGCTTCAGGGGAATTAACGTGTATTGGTTCAACGACGTACAAAGAATATCGTAGTGTATTTGAAAAAGATCACGCATTAGACAGACGTTTTCAAAAAATTGATATTAAAGAACCGAACATTGAACAAACGATTGCAATTTTAAGAGGATTGCGTAGTCGTTTCGAAGCACACCACAATGTGAAATATCAGGATGATGCATTAGAAGCAGCTGTTCGTTTGTCATCACGTTATATTAGCGATAGACATTTACCTGATAAAGCGATTGATTTAGTGGATGAAGCAGGTGCATTTCAATATTTACAATCAGAAGAACAACGAAAACAAGTGATCGAAGTCAGCGATATTGAAAAAATAGTAGCGAAAATTGCCCGTGTTCCTGAGCGAAATGTTTCAATATCGGATAGAGAAATACTTAAAAACCTAGTGCGAGATTTAAAGATGGTTATTTTTGGGCAGGAGGATGCCATTGAAACACTAGGCGCAGCAGTAAAATTAGCTCGCTCAGGATTACGTGATCCCAGCAAACCAATTGGCTCGTTTCTATTTGTTGGGCCAACTGGTGTGGGAAAGACTGAAGTCTGTAAGCAACTTTCAAAAGTATTGAGTGTAGAACTCATTCGATTTGATATGTCAGAGTACATGGAAAGGCACTCTATTTCACGATTAATTGGCGCACCGCCTGGTTATGTTGGTTATGATGAGGGAGGTTTGTTAACAGAAGCTGTGAATAAAACACCGCATTCTATTGTGTTATTGGATGAAATTGAGAAGGCTCATCCAGATGTTTATAATTTATTATTACAAATTATGGATCATGGTACGTTAACCGATATGAATGGACGCAAAACAGATTTTCGCCATACAGTTATTATTTTGACCTCCAATGTTGGCGCAGATTCAATTGACAAAGCGAGTATTGGATTTACTGACCAAGATCCAAGTAGTGATGTCATGTCTTCTGTTCAACGTATATTTTCTCCAGAATTTCGCAATCGTTTAGATGCCATCATTCAATTTAAACCACTTGAGATAAAAACAATTTTATTAATCGTCAATAAATTTATTATGGAGCTTGAAAGCCAATTAGAATTAAAACGCGTTATTCTGGTTGTAGATGATGAGGTGCGATCGTGGTTATCGCGAAATGGTTACGATAGAAAAATGGGCGCAAGACCCATGGCTCGGTTAATTCAGGAACAAATTAAGAAACCATTGGCAGAAGAATTATTATTTGGGAAATTAGCAAGCGGGGGCCATGTCAAAATAACCCTGGAAAAAGGCAAAATTAAATTTTTGATTGAAGATACCCAAGGGACGGTTATGATAGTGAATTAGACGATATTAAAGGAGCTCAGTACATGACAAAATTTCCATTGACCCTTCGAGACGATCGATTTTGTTTTCCGTTCGTGCTGAGGGTCGCGCTGCGCGCGACGTCTCGAAGCACGAACGGAAAACAAAATCGATCTCCTCAGGGCAAACGGAAATTTTGTCGCGTACTGAGTTAAAGGAGAACTTTCATGAGCTTTTTTAAACAATTGTTTAATAACTGGTTTGGTGGCGGACATCATGGGTATGGCGGCTATTCTAAACACGGCTCCCCTTATTATGGTCCAAGTTATGGCCCAACAGGCCAAGGTCCATCCTCTACAAATAGTTGTCCTAAATGTTCTGCATCTAATCCAACTGGTGCGCGTTTTTGCCAGCAATGCGGTAATCCTATAGGTTCAAAGATGTGTTCTAATTGCAATGCACAACTTGCAGCAGATGCCAAATTTTGTAACCAGTGCGGCAAGCAACAATAATTTTATTCTGCACCCGATCCTTTTTCTTTTTCAGCGGGTTTAGGCGGGGGGCCACCTTCTTTGTGGCGAAAAGTAATACGCCCTTTAGTTAAATCATAGGGTGTCATTTCAACTGTTACGCGGTCACCTTTTAAAATGCGAATGTAATTTTTTCGCATTTTCCCAGAAATATGGGCTAACACAATATGTCCATTTTCTAATTGCACACGAAACATCGTATTAGGCAAAGCATCAATGACACTTCCTTCCATTTCAAGCTGTTCTTCTTTTGCCATCTGTATTCTCCCAAATAGTATCTAAATATTTTTCAGCATCCAATGCCGCCATGCAACCTGTACCGGCAGCAGTAATGGCTTGTCGATAAGTAGGATCAGCTACATCTCCTGCTGCAAATACGCCTGGAATAGAGGTGGCAGTAGCATAGATGCCGCTACCTCCACGGGTAACCAGGTAGCCATTTACCATATCCACTTGTCCTTTAAAAATATCGGTATTTGGTTTATGACCGATGGCAATAAAAACGCCTGTTGCATCTAGTGTTTTTAATTCACCAGTGATCGTATTTTTGATTCTTACAGCATTCACACCTTGATGATCGCCTAGAATTTCATCCACCACATTATTCCAGGCCAAATCAATTTTACCTGTTGTTGCTTGTTTTTGCATGAGGCGTTCGGTCAACATTTTTTCTGCTCGCAGTTTATCACGGCGATGAATTAAGGTTACTTTTTTAACAAGGTTGGTAAGATACAAGGTTTCTTCAACGGCTGTGTTGCCACCACCCACCACTACTACTTGCTGATCGCGGTAGAAGAAACCATCACAAGTGGCACATGCCGATACCCCTTTTCCCTTATATTTTTCTTCAGAAGGCAATCCTAAATATTGAGCGCTCGCACCGGTTGCAATGATTAAGGCATCGCAAGCATAGCTTGATTCGCCCTTTAATAAAAAAGGGCGTTGTTTTAGATCGGCAAAGGTAATTTCATCAAGGATAATTTCAGTATTTAGGCGTTCTGCGTGGTGCTTCATGGTGTCCATGAGTTCGGGGCCCTGTAAGCCTTCTTTACCTCCCGGCCAATTATCAACATCGGTAGTCAAACTTAATTGACCGCCAGGGGTTAACCCAGTAATAAGTACCGGTTTTAGATTAGCACGAGCAGTATAGACCGCAGCTGTCCAGCCTGCGGGGCCAGATCCTAAAATAATGACGCGATGATGTTTTGTAATCATAGACTCATTCTCATTATAAAGCTTGTGGTATATAGTACGAGAAGGAGCGTGAAGGGTAAATAAAAATGAAGAATCAATATAAACAAGGTAGTGACAATAGGCCGCGAAGGCCTTTGGCTATACAGATGCGACGCCGTTTGCAAGAAGGATTGTTTCTTATTTTGGTGGCTTGCGCTGTATTTTTATTTATTTCTCTCCTTACTTATCACAGCCATGATCCAGGATGGTCTAGTACAGGGTTTGGCCAGAAAATATCTAATTGGGGAGGGCGAGTAGGGGCTTGGTTAGCAGATGTGTTTTTATTGTTATTTGGTATTGTCGCCTATTTTTTTCCATTGATGATTATTTTATCTGGTTGGTTAGGGTTACATGAAGATAGAGATGCGCATCAAAAATCAAATGAATGGGTATTCAAATCGATAGGCTGGTTGGTGCTGATTTTTGGTAGTTCTGGCTTAGTCAGTTTTTATTTTGAAACACCACAACTGCCGGCTAATACAGGTGGAATGATTGGTGATTTGCTTAAAAGCGGTTTATCCTTACTTTTTAACAAAACAGGCAGTGTTTTGTTATTAAGTACCATTGTGTTATGTGGCATCACGCTTGTTACTGGCTTATCTTGGTTAGGCATAATCGATTTTATTGGCGAATACGTTTATCGCTGTTGGAGTTATTTGTTAGCGTATCGATCAAATAAAAAGGCGATCAATATCGCATCATTAAAAACCGAACCGCGCATTGACAAATTCAGGTTCATTCACGAAGAACTGCTTACAAGCGAACGTGTTGTTTCTTTACCACCTGTTTTACCACCCAAACCTATTATTCACCGAATGGAAAAAGAAAAAAAGAAATTAGAGAAAGTTGTATTCGATCCTGGTATTAAACTTTCTCCTGGTAGTTTACCTCCTTTAGATTTATTGAATGCACCACCTTTGATGACTGAAAAACCATTTTCTAATATTTCTTTTGAAGAATTATCGTTATTAGTAGAACAACGTTTGGCAGATTTTGGTGTGGAAGTAAAAGTAGTGGCAGTTCATCCTGGCCCCATTATTACTCGATTTGAATTAGAACTTGCGCCAGGAATTAAAGTAAGCAAAATTTCTGGGTTGGCTAAAGATATTGCGCGATCCTTATCCGCAGTTAGTGTGCGTGTAGTTGACGTGATTCCAGGTAAATCTGTGATTGGTCTTGAAATACCAAATGAGAATCGGGAATTAGTTACTGTACGAGATATTTTAGAATCGCAACGTTATGTACAATCGCGCTCACCCGTTAGTTTAGTATTAGGAAAAGACATTTCTGGCCATCCTGTTGTAGTGGATTTAACTAAAATGCCGCATTTATTAGTTGCAGGTACCACAGGATCAGGAAAATCAGTGAGTTTAAATGCCATGTTATTAAGCATGTTATTTAAATCATTGCCCGATCACTTACGTCTTATTCTCATTGACCCGAAAATGTTGGAACTTTCTTTGTATGATGGCATTCCACATTTATTAACACCGGTTATTACTGATATGAAAGATGCTGCTAATGCTTTGCGTTGGTGTGTAGCAGAGATGGATAAACGTTACCGTTTAATGGCAGCATTAGGTGTTCGCAACATTACGAGTTACAACCAAAAAGTGATAGAAGCCATCAAGCAAGGCCAACCATTACCTATGCCAAGGGAGCTTGTTACAGATGAGGTATTAGCAAAGACACATCTAGAACCCATGCCTTTAATTGTAGTCGTTGCTGATGAATTAGCTGATATGATGATGGTGGTTGGTAAAAAAGTAGAAGATTTAATTGCTCGTATTGCTCAAAAAGCACGTGCTGCCGGTATACATTTAATTCTTGCTACACAGCGTCCATCGGTTGATGTGATCACTGGTTTAATTAAAGCAAACATTCCGACACGGATTGCTTTTCAAGTTTCCTCGCGCATTGATTCCCGCACTATTTTAGATCAACAAGGCGCAGAACAATTATTAGGGCATGGTGATATGTTATATTTGCCACCTGGCGCGGGTATACCTATACGTGTGCATGGCGCTTATGTGGCTGATGAAGAAGTGCATCGTGTCGTTGCAACTTGGCGTAGTTACGGGCAGCCGGCATATTTGTATGGTGTGACTGACGAAGCTAGCGAGTTAGGTGAAGGTGGGGATTTTCAAGAATCTGGCGAACAAGATCCGCTCTATGATGAAGCAGTGCGTGTTGTTATGGAGAGTCGTCGTGCTTCCATTTCTTTGGTCCAGCGACGATTACGGATTGGCTATAATCGTGCTGCACGCATGATGGAAGAAATGGAAGCAGCAGGAATCGTGAGCTCTATGGATAACAATGGTACGCGAGAAGTGCTTGCAGCACCATCTGTTGAAGGATGAGATAAAAACTCGGTCGCCCTGAGCTTGTCGAAGGGTGACAAGCTCAGGGCGACCGAGTTTTTCTTCATGTTTATATCGCTTCGCGCGAAGTGAATTCGCGCTCGCGACCAAAGGGGAGAGCTACCGCTTCTCCCCTTTGGAAACCCCATCGGATCAGTCCGAAAGCCAAGCTTTCGGGTTTATGCGATAAAAATTCAGAGAATATTCTCTGAATTCTCAATTTGTGAGGGGTTGATGTTAATTAGATATTTTTATATATTTTTACTCATTAGTAGTTATACAACACATGTATTTGCCTCTCCATCCTCTGAACTTGGCAACTTGTTAACGAGCATCAAAACCATACAAGCTAGTTTTACGCAAACCATCTACGATAATCGCAACAAACCAGCGCAGCGTTCTTTTGGGAAAATGGCGATGAAACGTCCAGATCAATTTCGCTGGGAAGTGATCAAACCCATTCCACAGCTCATTATTTCTAATCAATCCCGATTGTGGATTTATGATCCTGATTTGGAGCAGGTCACTATTCGCTCATTAAAGCAAACGATAGGGGAAGCACCGAGCATGTTGTTAAATTATAATAATGCTGCTTTAGATAAAGAATATGTAGTCACCGTGCTACAAAAAAAATCTTCAACGTTACATTGGTTTGCATTAACACCAAAAAACCCAGATAATGTTTTTGTTGCTGTGCAACTCGGTTTTGCAAATAACATTATTAATCAGATGCGATTGCAAGATCATTTAGGCAATACAACTTTTATTCAATTTGAAAATATAAAAGCCAACACATCACTTCCGGTAACATTATTTGTTTTTAAAGTACCTGCAGGCATCGATGTGATTGATGAAACCAATGAACATTCTCAAACCAAGCGATAACGAGGTTTGCAAAATCGTGTCAACCGTTACTACATTTCAACCCTTAGCTACTCGCATGCGCCCACAAACGCTCGATGAATTCGTTGGGCAATCACATCTATTAGCGCCCGGTAAACCTTTAAGACGTGCGATTGAACAAGGATTATTACATTCCATGATTTTGTGGGGGCCACCTGGTACCGGTAAAACAACATTGGCACAGCTCATGGCTAATAAAACGCACGCGCGCTTTGAGCGACTATCAGCGATATCTTCAGGTGTAAAAGATATTCGCAAAATAGTAGAAGAAGCGCATGTTACAAGAGAGGCCAACAAACAGGCTACTATTTTATTTATTGATGAGGTCCATCGTTTCAATAAATCACAACAAGATGTTTTTCTACCCTATGTGGAAGACGGTACATTTATTTTAATTGGAGCAACGACAGAAAATCCATCGTTTGAATTAAATAGCGCATTATTATCACGCACCCGTGTCTATGTGTTGAAACGATTAGAAGAAAACGAGTTATTAAAAATTATTCGTATAGCGCAAGATGATAAAGCACGAGGATTCGGCAATGTGTTGCTCACGTTTCCAGAAGATTTACAAATTCTATTGGTGCGTGCAGCAGATGGTGATGCTCGTCAAGTGCTTAATTTGCTTGAAATCATGGCTGATTTGGCAGAAGAGCAAGGCGGCAAACTAATTGTTACGCCACAATTATTAGAAGAAGTGATGCAAATTAGTTTACGTCGTTTTGATAAGCAAGGGGAGGCGTTTTATGATCAAATTTCAGCTTTACATAAATCTGTCCGTGGTTCATCACCTGATGCAGCATTATATTGGTTATGCCGCATGCTAGATGGTGGTTGTGACCCGCGTTACATTGCGCGTCGCGCTATTCGCATGGCAAACGAAGACATTGGTTTGGCTGATCCGCGTGCACTGGAATTAGCTTTACAGGCTAGTGAAGTCTATGAGCGTTTAGGTTCTCCTGAAGGCGAATTAGCGATTGCAGAAGCGATTGTTTACCTTGCCTGTGCTCCAAAAAGTAATGCTATTTATATGGCATTTGGTGAAGCGATGCGTGATGCAAAATCGCAAGGTAGTTTAGATGTGCCTTTGCATTTACGCAATGCACCAACAAAACTGATGAAAGAATTAAATTATGGCGCACATTATCGTTATGCGCATGATGAAGCAGAAGCTTATGCAGCGGGTGAAAATTATTTTCCAGATTCATTAAAAGGCCGACAATATTATCACCCTGTTTCTCGTGGATTAGAAATCAAAATTGCAGAGCGGCTAGCTTATTTTCGTGAGATGGATAAAAAAGTAAAAAAATGATTCAATTACCGTTACGCCTATTCTTTATATCCTCTAGTATGTGATCATGCTTTTTTTTCAAGGTTTCTACTTTTTCTGATTCTCTCATCTCATTTGCTTGTCTTTGAAGCCTCTTAAAAAACTCATGGAGTTTGTTATCCAATTGGTTATCATATATGCTTTGGGTATAAGGAGGCTTAAGATGGTCAACATGAACTCCTGTTACATCTCTTGGGCCGTAGCGTTTTTGGTTTCCATATCCACTTCCTCTTCTTGCAGCCATCTCATCCCTCATTTGTTGATAAAACGTTGTAGCAAGTTCGCATTGTTTTTGATAGGTTTTGATATCCTTTTCTTCCTCTGAATGAAAGGAAGAAAGGCCATACGTTTGAGGAGATATTGTTTTAAGTTTACGACATCGGTTAATAGTATTTTGCCGTGTAACATATTGTTCAGATGTTTCGCCGTGTAAATACATGTCATATCGAGTATGGTACCCTTTTTTTACAAGACTTGCGATAACCAATATACCGCCAATCACAAGAACCAATAAGCCACCAGACATAAGAAAAATAGAACCCGTAAAGAAGTTCGGGGTTTCTTTCAATTCTTGAATATAAAACAGTAAGTTTGCTGCGCGAGCAGAAAATGTTCTGGTTTTTTTATATTCTTCTATATAGAGGGCTTTTTTTTGGGTGTCTGTATTTTGCTCTCTTTCTTCAAATTCTCTTTCTGCTTCTTCTTTTCCTTTTCTTTTTGCTGCTTGAACGTCAGGACGTGAATTCAACCCCTCATCAAATGCCTCCTCTTTTGCTTTGCTGATTTTATCTATCATTTCACGCATCATTTCTCTAGCTTGTTTTTTTCGACATATTTCTTCTCCCTCCTTACACCCGGTTTCATACCCCGCTTGAAAGATATGCATTGATGCCCGACCTACATAACGGTCAACCTTTCGCTGGATTTCATGTGTAGCTGCGCGAATAGCTGCTTTGAAATCTGCTTCAGCATATCTTTGACCGAAACACTTATTGATTTCATCCCTATGTTCTTTTTCAAATTCATTCCAATTCTTCCCAGCATTTTCAAAACCTAAACGATATGCACGTTTAAGTTGCTCGCCATACGTTAATGTTTCATTTCCATTTCGCACTTGTTTTTCTTTTTTTGTTTCTGTAAAACGATATGTTGAATGATGAAACATTCTTGTTTGTGGTTTCTGATATAGGGGTAAAAATAATTTCATGATGTTTTGCCTCCTGGACCAATCCTCTTTCGATTTAAATTCTCAAGATATTTATTTCCGATTTCTTGAATATGATGTTCTGCTTTTGTTTTAAATTCTTCGCAGAACTTATTTGACATGTCCTTTATTCTTTTTTTCTCTATTGTACGTCTTGCTTCTTCGACGCAATCGCCATATACGCTCTTCATGTCATAATAAGTCTTTACTCCAGGGTGATCAGCAAGACACACAAGAATGTTAGCAGCTGAAATTTTATCTTGTTCTTCTTCCAGGCGCCTTGATTTTATCCAGTTTTCTATTGCGTAATCAAAAGCGGTTTTTCCTCGCTCATCTTTTATATTGAGAAATTCTTGGTTAGAAGATCGATCTAAAATTGCCTTTACAATTCTGTAATTATTTTTTTCAATGGCATACATCCATGCAGTTCTGCGTTTTGTGCAATGGCATCGCTGGTAAAGTTCGGGTTCAGTTGAATGCTTTATCATAAAATCAACAAGGTTATTATCATCTTCGGTTTTGTTATCTTTTGTAATAATAACTTGAAGTGCTGTATGGTCATTATTGGGGTGTTTGTAATCTGTAATTTGTTCTGATAATAAATTTTTATTTTCTATAACCAATTCTTTTGCTTCCTGATGGTTCCCTTTTTTAATTGCATCAACCAAGGCTATTAAATTACTCTTTTCTGTAGAAAATGACCGTTGAATAGGTTGTTGTGCGCGTAATTGGAATAGCAAGTTGCTATATGAATTGCTATTTTTTGCACCATCATAACGTAATGATTTAAATGATTTAGAAGATTGATTGAAGCATGTTAAACGGAAAGATAGCATATAATGACCTCAGCTTAGTTCTAATTTGATTTATTGCAAGGTGAGTTATTCAGCCGTATTATTTTGCGTTGAAAGAGTATCACAAGAAAAGATGGTATTCCAGATATCCCTGCAACAAAATTAGCGTAGATTTTGGATAATTTTATTTGCATATATTTCCTACTTATAGTAGGATAAATAGTATGAATAAAGGTGAGATATGAATATACAAAAACTATCTATTTCTATACAGAAGCAACAATATGAATTCATTGAGAATTATCAGGCTGAACATCATTATAAAACGCGTTCAGAAGTCATCAGAGAAGCACTTAATCTCTTACAGCAAACAGAATTGGAAGCCTATTATTGTGAGGCAAACCAAGAGCTAGATCATGCTTTTGAAATAACTACTTCGGATGGATTAGAAGAAGATGAAACGTGGTGAAATTTATTTTGCTCATTTAGATCCAACAATAGGTACAGAAATCCGAAAAAAGCGCCCCATGGTTATTGTCAGTAACAATGCTAACAACAAAGCTGCATCCACTATTACCATTGTTCCTATCACATCAAATACGAACAAAGTATATCCATTTGAAGTGTTTCTTGAAACCAAAGATTCCGGATTATCAAAATGCTCTAAAGCACAATGCCAACAAATTAGAACTATTTCTAAAATCAGAATAAAAGGCAACAAAATAGGGCTTGTTAGCCAAGAGACTCTGTTTAAAATAAATGCTGCTTTAAAACTCCATTTAGGTCTTTAATGTGAAATCAGGATAGAGAAAAGTTTGGATCAAACTCGCAATAATCGTAAGGCGTTTCCTACCACCAACAGAGTTGAGCCTTCATGTATCAGTACCATAGTCGTTAAACTCGTGATACCTGTGAGCGCGCCAATGATTAATAGGCTAACAATGCTTAAAGAAAGCCATAAATTTTGTTGAATCACTCTTCGTGAGGCACGGCTTAAGCGAACAGCAAATGGTAAATTATTTAGATCATCGCCCATTAATGCAATATCTGCTGTTTCTAATGCCACATCTGTACCAGCACCACCCATAGCGATGCCAACAGTTGCTTGTGCTAATGCTGGCGCATCATTTACACCATCACCCACCATGGCAACAAATTTTTCTTGCTGAATAAATTCACGGATAGCTGTTAATTTATCTTCAGGTAAAAGATTAGCGCGAATATCAGTGATACCAATTTTTTTAGCGATAGCAGAAGCCACACGCTCATTATCACCTGTTAGCATAATAGTTTTCTTGATACCATTTTGACGTAGCGCTTCTAATGTGGCGGCTGCTTCAGGTCGAATGCTATCAGCGATACCCATTAAGCCTAACCATTTACCATCAAAACGCACCATGATGGCGGTGTATCCTTGAGCGTGTAATTCATTCGCCTTAGCTTGAACGGCGCTCTTATCTTCAAACATTTTCAAGCTGCCTAATTCTGCTAATTTTCCATCAATCATGCCTTTCACACCACGGCCAGTAATGGATTGCATATCCGAAACTTTTTTTAAAGGTATTTGTTTTTGTTCGGCTAATTTAACAATCGCTTTTGCTAATGGGTGTCCACTCAATGTTTCAAGTGATGCAGCAATACTCAATAACGTTGTTTCATCAGTTTGTAATGGTAATATTGTTTGCACATGAGGTTTGCCAACAGTTAATGTGCCTGTTTTATCAAAAGCAATAACCTTAATAATTCCAAGATTTTCTAAATGCATGCCGCCTTTAATCAACACCCCTTGCTGTGCGGCTCGTGCTACACCCGATAATACGGCAGCAGGAGTGGCAATTGCCAATGCGCAAGGAGAAGAGGCAACCAACAAGGAAATGGCGCGATAAAATGCGCTTGCCCAAGTTGCCCCAAATAATGGCGGTATAATAATAAGCGCTACAAATGCGATAAGAACAGTAGGAACAAAATATCGAACGAAACGAGCAGTAAAAAGTTGCGTAGGGGATTGTTGTGTATCCGCTTCCAATACCATACGCACCATGCGACTCAATGTTGTTTCTTCTGCTAATTTATCAACACGTACTAATAGTGCGCCATCCGTATTAATACTACCTGCAAATACGGTATCATTTTCACGTTTATCAACAGGAATAGATTCGCCAGTAATAGGAGATTGATCAACGCTAGAGCTGCCTTCAAGCACCGTACCATCAACGGGTACGCGTTGTCCCGGCTTGATGAGTACAATATCACCATGTGCTAATTCTTCTACCAAAATTTCTCGCTCGATACCATCACGTTTTACAATAGCTGTTTTAGGAGCAAGTTTAGCTAGGGATTTTACAGCATCACGTGCACGATCCAATGCTTTATGTTCCAATGCATGACCTAAACTAAACAGAAACAATAATAATGCACCTTCTCCCCATGCCCCTAGTATACCTGCGCCAAAAGCAGCTAATACCATGAGCACATCTATATCCAAACGTTTTTGTAATAATGTTTCGATACCATCACGGGTTACCAACCAGCCTGCACTAGCAAAAGCAGCAAGATCAAGCAGCAAAACAAGAGTAGTAAGATGCGGTAAGGTTGCAAAGGTAGCCATTAACCAACTAATTAGCAAAAACACACCAGCAAGAATACTTGATATCAATTCTAGATTATGTTGTAACCAAGAAGGAGGTCGTTCGCGACGACTGGCTTGATAACCATAACGTTTTAATTGGCGAATCACTTTTTCAACAGAGATTTTTTCTTTATCAATTTCTAAGCGTAATTGTTGGGCGGTGTAACTGACTTTTGCCATTAATACCCCTGAAAGATGCATGAGTAAATGTTCGATAATGGGGCCACAATCAGGGCTATCCATTCCTTCGACATGTAGGCTTTCATGATGATATTGCTTAGTTAATTGCGCCCCGGCTAAGGCGAGATCTCCTTTGATTTGATCTAACGTTAAGACATCCGGATCATAATGAATGCATAATCCAGTTTCATCTTTTTCACGGGTAATATGTACCTTGTTGAGGGTTGATTTTGAAAGCAATAATGTTTGTAATTTATCAACACATTGGTCTTGATCATCTTTAATATTTGGCAGCAGGGCACGTAAGTTAACGAAATGCTTTTGTGGCATAGGTATCCTTAGGTACAAAGTACTATTTTAACTCTATAAGCGTTTGACTTCAATCACACCAGGCAATTGCTGAATATGGTACAATTGTTGTTGTAATTGTGCTTTATTTTGTACTTGAATAGTAATCGTTATGATGATGATATTTTGATTTTTATTAAATAATGAATTGAAATGAAGCAAATCAATTTTTTCATTTGCGAACAATGCAGCAAGATCATTTAATATTTTCGTTTGATCATGCGCAACAATTTTTAAATCCGTACTAAAGAAAAGAATAGTGTTGGGATCCCATTGTACATCAATGATTCGATTGATATTAGAAAAGCGATTAGCATTTAAACATTCTTTTTTATGGATAGAAATGCCACGGCCTTGCGTGATATATCCAATAATGGTATCCCCCAGAATGGGTTTACAACATTTTGCAAAACGCGTCAAAATATCTGCATGACCAATGATTGCTGAACCAGAGGATTGTTTTACTGGTTTTTTAGTAATTGGTGCGGGCAAGGTAATGGGTTTTTCTTCTGATTGAGGTAAAATAAATTGTGTCACTTGTGTTAAACGCACATGTCCTCGCGCAAGCGCAGCTAATAGAGCATCCTCATTTTTCAGATTAAAGTGCTTAGCGATTGCATGTAAGGTGGGTATTTTGTTTAATCCGTGTTTTAATAATTCGCGTTCTAATAATTGTTTACCGATAGTCACATCATCATGGAGTGCTTGTTGCTTAAACCAGTGCGATATTTTATTTTTTGCACGTGTAGTAATAATGTAGCCTAACGCAGGAT
>MGXW01000075.1 GCA_001801495.1 Gammaproteobacteria bacterium RIFCSPHIGHO2_12_FULL_37_34 | reverse complement strand
AGTCAAATCAATACGCACATTAAATAGCTTGCCTTGATGCTTATGTTTTTGCGGCAGCTCGATCACTACACGACAACTTGTAATTCGGTTATAAAATTGTTTCAGTTTTTCAGCACGTTTTCGGATAGTTGTTTCTAAAGCGGGAGAAATAGGGATATCACGAACTGTTATTTGTACAGGTAACATAATCATCTCCTCATCGATTAATATTATGATTTTAATAGTTTTATTTAATCGTTTTTTAAAATTGACTCCTTTCTTTATTAATTCTAGTATAACCCATTATTCATATAAGAAAGGTTAGTAAAGTTATGATAGAACGTAAATATATAAAAAAGGGAGATTTCAAAGTAATATATCCTTGTAATCCTGGTCAGTTAAAGCAATCCGTTGAATATCATAATATTCATAAAAATCCTATTATCACTACACTTAGCTTTCATGGTTACTACAACAGCAGTGACATACACATTTGGGTGCACTTTTCTAAAAAAATAGGGCTAATTAATTTTCTATCTAAATTACCCAGTGAAATAGTTATTCTATGGGGAGAGGATAGCATTGACCCTCTAGTAAATAACTTGAAGGGTGAAAATGAGGAACACCTCTTTCATTTCATGGTAGAGATAGAGAAGAGTGTAATCTTTAAACAAATTCTATCTCAAGTCCATTTACTTGATCCTTTAGATTATGAAACCAGAAATGAATTGGCGGTAACACTAAACATTCCTTTTCTAACAAATTTTTCTAAAATGATTAAACATGTAAAGAACAATCGTTTTCATGATGCCTTAGTATTAGCACAGGCAGATGATAACCCAAATACATTATGGGATTTAGGAAATCAATGCGAAATTATTCAGCCAGATGATTTACAACTAGCGATTGATTGTTACCAAGCCATACCTAAAACCAACCCTCATTATGAAGAAGCTCATGATAAGATACTTCATATTTTGTTAAAAATGGATCCAAAGATATCAGATGAAAAAGAAACCCTGTTGGAATTAAAATTCAGTTGCGCTTTAAATAGCGGAGAAAAAAACAAAGAATTTACAGCGCGATTTTTTCATGAATTATGCGGGTGCTCTGCTTTAACGCCATTGATTCAAGAGGTAAAAGAGGATGCCAACACTTTAATGGCTATCGCTAAACAAATAAAACGCTTAATACAAAAAAACAATGAACTGCAAAAAGAAGTCGATCATTTAAAATGCACAATGGATAAGCAAGATGTAACATCATCTACCAAGCTAACTATGTTTTAACGCACACAGATTACACCAACTCTTCGACTAACGGAACAAAATACTGCTCTACTTCATAATCGGATACGGTAGCAATCGTAGAAGGTAACCACTGTGGTGCTTGATCTTTATCAATAATAATAGCACGTATACCTTCAAAAAAATCGTGCGCTTTGAGAAATCGACAAACCATACGATATTCTTGTCGCATACAATCATCAAAATGAAGCGAAAGCCCTTGTTGCATGGCTCGCAAGGTCACTTTTAAACTAGTTGGAGATTTTTTTGCAATTGCGCTTGCTGTATCTCGACATAATTCATTAGAAGAATGTTGCAAGGCATACACAATATCTTCTACCGTATGCCCAGAAAAACATTGATCGATTTCTGCTTGGTGTTTGATAAAAGAAAAACGATTACTAGGAACAGTAAAGGGGTTAATGAGTTCAGTAACAGATGCTTTAGCATCATGACTAAAAGCATGCTGTGCTAACGATTGAATAAGATCAGGAATAGCTTCTTGCGCAATCTTCTGAGTTGCAATATGAATGGCTACACAATCATCACTGGTTAATTTAGTACCCATTAATCCTAAATAAAAACCGATTTTTCCTGGTAATCGTGGTAAAAAATGTGTACCGCCTACATCAGGGAAAAAACCTATGCTTGTTTCAGGCATAGCGAATAATAAATGATCGGTTGCTACTCGATGTGATCCATGAATAGAAATACCCACTCCACCACCCATGGTAATACCATCAAGCAAAGCAATATAAGGTTTAGGAAAATGATAAATGAGACGATTTAATTGGTATTCATCTCTAAAAAAAGTAGAGAGCAAAGGATCTTTATTTTTAAAGCGCTCGTAAGTAAAACGCAAATCACCACCGGCACAAAACGCTCGACCAGGAGCCGCACGAATAACAACTGCTTTAATATCAGGAGCAATCGCCCATTTATTCAATTGGGCGTACATAGCATGTATCATGGTTTGATTTAAAGAATTTAAAATTTGCGGCCGATTGAGTGTAATCACACCAAGATGGCCGCCTTGTCCTGCTATTTCTTCAAAAAGAACTTCTTGATCATCGCTCATTTGTTATTCCCCACTAAAAACAGGTGCGCGTTTTTCAAGGAAAGCAGTCACACCTTCACGTTTATCAGCTGTACTACAACATACGCCAAAATAAGCTGCTTCTAATTCCATAGCTTCATCCAAGCTAAGATCATAGCCTTTGTGGATCACTGTCATGATACTCTTCATAGCTACAGGACTAAATTGGCTGAGATTACTTAATAATGCTTTAGCACGTTCAAGTAGCTTATCCAAAGCAACCATTTCATTCACTAATCCAAAGTGATATGCTTCATCGGCTGTGATGTTGCGCCCAGTTAAACAAACCTCTAACGCTCGCCCTTTTCCGATTAAACGCGCTAAACGTTGTGTCCCACCAAATCCCGGGATCACACCTAATTTAATTTCAGGTTGCCCAAATATAGTATGTTCTGCAGCAATCCGTAGTGTCGCTGCCATTGCAAGCTCACATCCTCCACCAAAAGCCACACCATGAATTGCAGCAAGTGAAGGTTTGCCTAATAATTCCAAATGATGAAACGCTGTTTGCCCAAGATGCGCAAAGTCTAAACCGTGTTGTCCATTCATGTTCGCTAGTTGTTTAATATCAGCGCCAGCGCAAAACACTTTCCCTTCACCCGTTAATAAAACAGATTTGATCGTTTTATCTAATTTAACTTGGCCAAGTATGCTAATAAACTGTTGAAGAACTTCCATGCTTAATGCATTCAATTGCTGAGGTCGATTTAAACTAATATGAAAAATACCTGAATCAAGTAATGTTGTTTTGATCATACTATATCCTTTCTCTATAATGGCTTCATACTGTACTAAGCGCTTCCGATCCCAAAAAATGAGCCATGTCCTCTGAACTAAGAGCAACACGAGCGCGCACTGCTACATAAAGAATACCTAAAGTAAATAAAGCAATGACAACAAAATCCCAACCAAATGGAATAAGATTGATTCCACCAAATGAACCCAAATAAGAAATGGCAACCAAACCAAATAAGTAAGGAATCATCCATAAACCCGATATCAATGCTCGTGTATCAATTTTCACCCGACCACGGGTATAAGAAATGCCAAAGAAAACAAATCCAATGAGTAGAGCTATCGCAAGTTTGGAAATAGTTTCCCAACCCGTCCAGTAACTAAATAAATTACAAAAGTAAAATGCTAGAAAACAAAGAGCATTTGCAGCGGGCAAACGAAATGGGCGTTTAACATCAGGCATGGTTAAGCGTAAACTGATAAGCGCAATAGGACCCATCGCATAGGTAATCACCAATACAGAAACAAGAAAATTAACCATTGCTTGCCAACCGGGTAAGGGCAAAAACGATAACATGCCAAGTACAAAATTAACCGCAATCGCTCGAACTGGAAAACGTTGGTGATTTAACTGCGATAAAAACTTAGGTACATAGCCAATTTTGCTCATCGCATAGAGGATGCGCGCTGTGGAAGTCACATAAGTTAACCCGGCACCGGCTGGGGAGATAACTGCAGTAAAATAAAGCACTTTTACTAACCAAGCAATACCTATAGCTGCAGCCAATCCAGCAAAAGGACCTACATCACCCGTAAAATTAAGGTGCTGCCAACCCTGTTGTAAAGAAGCAGGATCAAGTGCTCCAATAAAACAAACTTGTAAACCAAGATAAATCAGTAAACAAGCAATAACTGCGCCAGCTGTGCTAAGCGGAATAGCAAAGGCAAGATTTTTTGCCTCCCCTGCTAATTCAACGCTGCTTTTAAACCCATTAAAAGCAAATGCAATGCCGCTCGTTGCAATAGCAGTCAAAATAGCTTGCCACCCTTGAAGTGAAAGTGTAGCACCCATCATGCCAGAAAAATTAGCCGGATTAAAACGAGCTTTCATAATGACTATAATGGTTAATATCACGATCGCAATTTTAAAAACAAATAAAATAAAATTAGAACGCGTCAAGGTACGATAACTTGCAATATTTAAAAAACACAAGACTAACATAAGGATGGTAGCCCATAGGTATCCCCATATCGTTAATATATGCGCACCAGCTATCTCCCGCATCAGAGAAGGAAAAAATAGCGAGGCGTATTGGAGCACGGCTTGTACCTCAACTGGAGCCATCATGAGAGATGATAACCAAGCCATCCAACTTAATACAAAACCAACTAATGCACCATGACTCAACTGGGGAATGCGAGCAGTACCACCAGCAACAGGAAACATGGCGGATAATTCAGCAAACGTAAAGGCAATTAAAATAACTGCCAATCCGCCAATAATCCATGAAAAAATGGCAGCAGGACCAGCCACGCGTGCAGCATAAAGTGGCGCCAATAACCAACCAGACCCAATAATAGCATTCATACTTAACATAAGTAGAGTGCCTGGAAATAATCGTCTATGAAGTTGTTCCATATATTATCCTTGATAGGTAGTCTCCCAACCAAAACATAAAATAAATCAATTGTTACTCAGTTTTATGTTGTGACTGTTGGTGGGATGGTAACGGTGAGCGTAATTTCTTGATGTGCAACTTAGCTTGTTGACGCTCTATAGAATACTTGGCTTCTTCAGAAGATACAATACCTGCCGAATGACCCTCTAAATCAATGCGAGTTGCTCCTTCGACCACACTTTTATGATAAGCAGCAGTATTAACATAATAAGAGAGGCTCTTTACCATACATGCTTTATCTTCAGTCACAATGGTATGAATGGTGCTAAGAC
>MGXW01000074.1 GCA_001801495.1 Gammaproteobacteria bacterium RIFCSPHIGHO2_12_FULL_37_34 | reverse complement strand
AGCAATTAAAGAATATTCAACCCGTTTATGAAGAAGTATTGAAACGACTAGAAGATATCGAAGAAAAGGCACAAGAGACAACTAATAATAGAGTGCGTTCGAATTCTAAAGTTGTAAAAACACTCTTTAATACATACAGCTTGTTTGCTCAAACTGGCGAAGAAAAAATTGCTCAACAAGCGAATGAATTACATCGCGAGATTTATTACCTCCGACATCCCACACAACCCGGCTCAGTAATTAATTCAATGCGAGTGAATAGAGATAAGCTTTATTAAGACCATGCAACACAAGGTCCGGCAAAATAACATCAAATAATTGCTTATCTTTAAATAATTGAGAAAAGCCACCTGTACCAATCACAATTGCATCTTCATGGGGGAAAGCTTCTCGTTTAAAAGCAGCAATGATTTCTCTTAATGCCCCTAATTGGCCGTAATATAAACCAGCTTGAATGCTACCGCGTGTTGTGCGCCCAATATAAGTTGTTGGAATTTCAATATCAACTGCCATTAATTTCGCTGTATGATTTTTTAATGCCTCCATGCCAAGACGCATCCCTGGTAAAATCGCACCGCCTAAATAATCGCGCTTTTTAGTAATCACACATACAGTTGTCGCCGTTCCCATATCTACAATAATAATATTTTTATTAGGAAACTCTGTCACTGCTCCCATTGCATTTGCAATTCTATCTGCACCCACTTCATTAGGATTTTTATATTTAATATTTAATCCTGTTTTTACACCTGATTGTAAAACAAAACACGGCACATCAAAATACCGCGTGATCATGTGGCGAATTGTATAATCATAACTCGGAACCACTGAAGAAATCGCTACAGCAGAAATTTTTTTAGCTGGAATATGATTGGCTTGCAAGATCTGAATTAAAAAAATACCGAATTGATCTGCTGTTCCTATTAATTGTGTTGCATAACGAAACCGCAACATAATTTTGTTCTCATTGATCACACCACCTAAGACATGCGTATTACCAATATCCAAACACAGTTTAAGCATAGGCGTGTTCATCCCCTGGAAATACGCCTTGATTAACCGAATGGATATAAGCCTCAATTCCATTGATAAATTGTTCGTGTCCATTCATGAACTGCTTAACAAATTTTGGTTTAAAATCGGGATTTAAACCAAGCAAATCTTGAAACACTAATACTTGCCCATCTGTATGCGGTCCTGCACCGATACCAATCGTTGGTATCGATAACAAGTGAGTAATTTCTTTAGCAAGTACCGTAGGAATGCATTCTAGAACTAATGCAAAACATCCTGCTGCTTGTAATGAGGCTGCCTCTTCTTTTAATCGAGCAGCACTTTCTTGTGTTTTACCTTGTATTTTGTATCCACCCAATACATGAATAAATTGTGGCGTCAATCCGATATGCCCCATCACAGGAATACCAGATTCTGTTAGATGTTGAATCAAGTGCACATTACCGGAGGCGCACTCCAATTTAACAGCATGAGCACCCGCTTGCATGATTGCTGCAACCGCAGAAACATTTTTACTCCAGGATTTTCGATAAGATAAAAATGGCAAATCGCCTACAATAAATTTATTTCCTGCTCCACGACTAACTGCTGCTGTATGAAAACACATCATTTCCAATGTAGCGGATAAGGTATCTTTGAAACCATGCATGGTCATCGCTACACTATCCCCAACTAATAAACAATCAACCGTCGTTTGAGCTAAAATGCGCGCGCTCGTATAATCATAACAAGTAACCATGCTAATTTTTGCTTTGTTTTTTTTCTTTTCGTAGAAATTAAAAATAGTCATTGTGATTGCTCCTGACAAGATTGATACCAGGATACAAAAGATAATTTCAAAAGAGAAAAATAATGCAGAACACATCGAGCAACGCGATCATTACCAATGAATAAATAACGAGGTACCTGTCTCATGATCAAGTCCTTCTAGCAAAATAAAAAATGTCTCTGCCTCTTCCATAACAAGGTCAGATCGCCTTCACTATAACGAATACTTTATTTATTAGCAAGAAAAAGTATCAAGCGTTGTATCAAAACCAACAGGAGCAGACAAACCTCGCCCTATACCAAAATATTGAAATCCTGCTTCTTGCATGTGATGTAAATTGTATTGATTACGTCCATCAAAAACAATTTTTTGTCGCATCAGATTTTTCATAACAGTTATATCCGGGTAACAAAATGGCTTCCATTCTGTTACCAACGCTAAGGCATCTGCCTGTTGCAAGGCATCATATTGATGCTCTACTAAGGTTAACTGATTCGACCGAAACCAATGTGCTGGTAGTATCGTACGCGCCGCTTCCATAGCAGCAGGATCATAAGCTTGCACATGCGCGCCACGCTTTATCAATTGCTCAAGCAAAATCAATGAAGGCGCTTCACGCATATCATCTGTTTCAGGTTTAAACGCTAATCCCCACACACCAATACAAATGTTAGAAAGATCTTCGCCAAAAAATCGAATTATTTTTTGTGGCAATAAGCGTTTTTGAGCATCATTACGTTCTTCTGCTGCGCGCAAAATAGTCGGATCGATTTCATGCTGCTCTGCCATTTTAATTAATGCTCGTACATCTTTAGGAAAACACGAGCCACCATACCCACACCCTGGGTATAAAAATGCACTGCCAATTCTCGTATCTGAACCAATACCAATACGAACATTTTCAATATCCACGCCCATACGATCACATAACATTGCCATTTCATTCATAAATGAAATGCGGGTAGCAAGCATGGCATTTGCTGCATATTTTGTCATCTCCGCATCTTTTACACTCATAAAATAAATTCGCTCAGGATTGCGCATAATCGGTAGATATAAATCTAACATAGTACACTTTGCATAATCCGATGCTAAACCGATAATCACACGATCCGGACGCATAAAATCTTCAATGGCTGCTCCTTCTCGTAAAAATTCAGGATTACTCACTACATCAAATTGAATCGACAACCCACGTTGCGCTAATTGCGTTTGTATAATAGCCCGGACTTGATCCGCCATACCCACCGGAACAGTGGACTTATCAACAATTACACAATCATGTTTGATGAATGTTCCAATATTGCGAGCTGCTTCTAATACAAATTTAATGTCAGCAGATCCATCTTTATCGCTCGGTGTACCAACAGCAATAAAAATGACCTGAGGATCAACAATTGTTTCTAACAAGGTGGTCTGAAAATGTAAACGATGTGCATGCATATTAGATAAAAGCAACGCTTCAAGACCAGGCTCATAAATTGGTAATATGCCTCTGCGTAAACGATCGATTTTTGTTTGATTCACGTCAATACAAGTCACATGATTACCCAATTCCGCAAAACATGCGCCTGTTACTAAACCAACGTATCCCGCCCCAATCACTGAAATATTCATTCATCTTTCCTTATTGAAGATGATAAATTTCTATTCGATCACCTCGTTTGTTACGAAACACACGTATCGGTTGGCGATGTATTTCTTGTAAAATCGGTAACACTTCATTCTCATGTTTCATCTTAATTCGCAATGCCAAATAATCATATTGTTTCCACTTCCCTTGCGCTATAGTCTGAACATCTGTATCGGTATTCACTTTTTGAAAAAGCGTGTGGCCAAAATGTTGTGAATAATACATGACTTGATAATCATTGGAATATAAAGTGGCTTGTGGTGAAACATAATTTGATAACCATTTTCCTGCTTCATAAACATAGGTTTTTGAATAACCAAATTCAAAAATACCGCCCAATGATGAAAGCGCTATTAAAAACATACTGGCATAAGCAATAATTAATTGATTTCGTTTCCGCAATAAATCGTCTAGTGCAAATGGCACCCAGAGCATGAGTATCAATGATAATGCAATCAGATACCGTTTAGAAAGAAACAACCGTTCAAATAAAAAGCTAAGCGTCACTAAAATGTTAATACTCAGGTAGCCTGCTAACACCAACCGAGCAGAAGAAGAAAATACCGCCTGACGCCACCACGCATATATAACAAGTAAACTATACACCCATGATAAATTGCTCATGATACTAAATCCATACCAAACTAGTATCGTAATGAACAACACCAATCCTGCTTCTTTTGCCGAATCCCCAGTCAGCACGTGATTAGCAAGAGCCATTTTTGTAGCACTATAACGCTCAGCAATCATCATCCATCCATGGCCTATTTGTTTAAACACTTCGCTTAAACGACCAAAATCTTCTAAGGTATGCTCGGGGTATGATAACAACCAAATCACTCCTAAAAAACAAGTAATCATGGTTAGCAAATTAAGTTTAAAAAAACGCGCTAACCGTTCTAACCAAGAAAAGGAAAAACAAATCCAAGATAAAAAAGGCAATAAAAAAAGGAATACTATTCCTTCAAGACGAAATAAAGTAGCTAACAACATACTGATATTCCAAAATAACGCATAACCCCATGTGGGCTGACGAAAATAACGTAACAATAAAAAAAACGATAATAAATAAAAAGCCCAAAAACCATGGTCTCGAATAATATATTCGCGTGCACTATTAAATCCATGCGCAAGTAAAATGGTGCCAGCTGCTAACCAAAGAACACGATTCGATCCGCCTAATTCTTTTGTAATCAAAATAAATAATGCCACAGAAACAAGAGAAAACATTCCATTTAAAAAATAAGCTGCTACAGGATAAGAAAAATGACCAAGCTGAGCCACCCCATAGATAAGCAGAGAATAAATTGGCCATTTTGCTTGGCCACATAGCTGCATAGCAGCATGCAACCCAGATTGGCCAATAACCTCAGCGCCACTTAAATAGCAAATAGCATCAGGGTTAATAATGTCTCGGTGACTGGTTACCCAAAACGATAGAGCCAGGCTAGTGAAAATAGCAAAAAAATAGACTATATTATTTTGAAAAATAATATTCTTCTTCACGCTAATAATGTTCCAAGCGATTGTTTAAAATCACCCGCAAGTTCAGGATGTTTTAAAGCATAAGCAACTGTTGCTTGAAGATAACCCAATTTGCTCCCGCAATCATAGCGCGTACCGCAAAAACGATAAGCGTAAACTTTTTCTTCTAATAACAATTTAGCAATCGCATCAGTCAATTGAATTTCACCACCCGAACCTTTGTGCGTGTTTTCTAAGTAAGCCAATATGCGTGGCGTGAGAATATAGCGCCCAACCACACCAAGATTAGATGGTGCGTCTTCATAAGAAGGTTTTTCTACAATACCACGAATCGCAGATAACGGTTGCTCTTTTTCTGCAACATCGACAATGCCGTATTTTTTAGTTTCCTCAGAATGAACTTTCTGCACAGCAATAATACTCGCCTGTATGCTCGTAAATTCATCCACCATTTGCTTCAAGCAAGGCCTCGCACCACCATCAATTAAATCATCTGCTAGTAGTACCGCAAATGCTTCATTGGCTAGTAAAGATTTAGCACACAATACCGCATGACCTAATCCTTGAGGAGATTTTTGTCTAATATAAGCACAAGATACGCCTTCCGGTAAAATACCTTTCACAATCTCTAATAGTTCATGTTTACCTTGTTCTTGCAAAGTAGCTTCTAACTCAAAATTAGAATCAAAATGATCCTCTATTGCTCGCTTACTACTATTGGTTACAAAAATCAATTCACGAACGCCAGCTGCAACCGCTTCCTCCACTGCATATTGAATCAGCGGTTTATCAACAATGGGTAACATTTCTTTTGGATTGGCTTTAGTTGCGGGTAAAAAACGGGTACCCAACCCAGCGACTGGAAAAACAGCCTTGGTAATTTTTAGCATAAAAAAGTGTTGAATTATCCCTTTCTATAATCTGAGCATGAATATACTTTAAAGCTGAATAAGAGGCAATTGAATTGCAAAAATTGTCTTATATATAATAAAATGGTCTTGATTCAGGAATCACCTCTATGCGTCAAACAGTCCTCATTTTGGGACACAGTTATGCCACACAATTTATTGATGTATTCAATCAATATTCCCGGTTATTTGATCAAAACAAATATGAAGTGACCATAGCTTATTTGACTGGAGAACCTGATCACACTGTTAAACAACGAACCTTTGCCGAACATGTTTTGTTTTTAAATCAATCTAAGAAAAGTATTCGCGCGCTAAAAATATTAGCTATTTGCAAATTATTTACTTTGTGTCGAGAAAAAAAATTTAAAATCGTTATTTGCCATCGTTATAAACCTCTTTATATCATGCTGTGGGTGGCAAAATTTTGCCACATTTTCGCATTAATCGGCGTGATGCATGAATTAAATACGATGTCCTCTCTTGGTAGACGATTATTAATTGCTAGTTTGCGTCGCAAAAACATGCTGTTTGCTGGCGTATCGAATGCAGTACGCGATGATCTTAGAAAAAGTTTATGGTTTGTACCACAACAATATATTATTACTTTATACAATGTGATTGATATTGAATTAACAGAACCTCAGTTGCTCACTCGCGAAGAAGCGCGTTTAGCATTGCATTTACCTATAGATACATTTGTATTTGGTAATATTGCGAGATTAGCCCCCAATAAAGATCAAACTAGTTTAATCCATGCTTTCGCCTTAACAAAACATTCTTGTCCCAACGCGAAATTGATTATTATCGGAGACGGTCAATTGCAACATTCTCTCGAAAAGCTTATTTGGCAACAAAATATAGCAGATAGCGTGATATTAACAGGGTTTCTTACAAACGCTGTACGTTATATGAAAGCATTTGATTGCTTTATCTTATCCTCTATTCAAGAAGCATTCGGTCGAGTATTATTAGAAGCCATGATTGCTAAACTTCCTATTATTGCTACACAAGTAAACGGTATACCAGAAGTAATTGGTCCTATCGGATATTTGATTCAACCCAAAGATATTGCCGCTTTTGCCAAAGCAATGAGTCAAGTTTATCAAGCATCCAGAGAAGAGCACATTCATCACGGCGAACAAGCCTATCAACGAGCGCTTCATCATTATTCTATCCCCATTTTTCAAAAAGATTTTTGGCAACTGCCTCTTCTTCAATCACTACAGGAAAACAAATACTAATGCGCGTTGCTTTCACAACAACATTTGATGCTCAAGATATTCATAATTGGTCAGGCACGCCTTATTACATGTCGCGCGCCTTCATGCTTGAAGGCGTAGACATCAATTATATCGGCCCATTAGCGCGTAAACTACCTCCCTTTTTTAAAGCTAAACAAATTTGGAATAAATATGTTAGCAATCAGCGTGAAAGCCCGCGCTTTAATACCATTGCCGCAAAGTATTATTCAAAACAAGTGAATGATCATTTACAAACGATGACAATTGATGCCATTATATCTCCTCTTGTTAATCCCATTGCTTATTTAGATTGTGACAAACCAATTATTTTATGGACTGATTCTGTTTACGCAGCTTTGGTAGGCTTTTATCCTGATTTTGCTTATCACTCGGCAAATTCCATCAAACAAGGCAACAAGATTACTGAGGCATGTTTAGAGCGCTGTACACTTGCTATTTTTTCTTCTGAATGGGCAGCAAATAGTGCCATCGAATTATATGGCGCAGATAGAAAAAAAGTAAAAGTAGTGCCATTTGGTGCCAACATTGAATCATCTCCTACATTTGAACAAGTGCGTTACCTTATCAAACAACGCGCTAAAGATAAAATCAAATTATTATTTTTAGCAAAAAGTTGGGAACGGAAAGGCGGTGATATGGTGTTTGCTGTTGCAAAAGAATTACATGATGCTGGACATCCTGTAGAACTCAATATCATTGGTCATACCCCTAAAATGGACACGATACTACCCTTTGTGAACTGCTTAGGATTCCAATCAAAACAAACACCGGAAGGTAGGGCAAAAATCGCAGAATTATTATCTCAATCCCATTTTCTGATTTTACCTTCCCGCGCGGAGGCATATGGTATTGCATTTTGCGAAGCTAACGCCTATGGGTTGCCTTGTCTTACTTCTTATACAGGAGGAATTAGTACTATTGTGAAAGATAATATGAATGGTATGACATTTGCTTTACATGCCCCCGTTTCTGCTTACTGTGATTACATTGTCAATTTGATGCAAAATCGATCCCAATATGAAGCGCTTGCGTTATCTGCATATCATGAATACAACACGCGCCTCAATTGGAAAACAGCAACACGACAAGTCAAGACAATGATTGAAGCAATCTATCAATAAGCATTCCTATCTAAGAACCCACGAAATAAAGTCAAAAAAATAATTTTTAAATCAAACCCAAGTGACCAATTATTAATATAAAATAAATCATACTCTACACGTTTTTGCATTTTATCAAGCGTATCTGTTTCACCGCGCCAACCATTAATTTGCGCCCAGCCAGTGATACCAGGCTTCACACGATGCCGTTGCATATAAATATGTATAGCATCTTTATAAAATTCATTATGAGCAAGTGCATGAGGCCTTGGGCCAACAATGGACATACGGCCTTGTAATACATTAATCAATTGCGGTAATTCATCTAGACTCGTTCGACGTAAAAATTTTCCAAATGCAGTAATACGTGCATCATCTATTGTCGCTTGAGTAATCCACTCATCCGCTTCTTGATGCGCTTTCATTGTGCGAAACTTATAGACTTTAATAATACGCCCATCCCATCCGTGACGATATTGTTTAAACAATATGGAACCGTTAGAACTACATTTCACTCCTAGCGCAACCAATAAAAAAATGGGGCTTGCCAACATTAAAAATAATATCGCAAGCATTCTATCTTCGACCGCTTTGATCACACGATTAAAGCCCATCATCGGTGTGGAGCGAATATTTAAAACCGGAAACCCAGCAATATCTGCAATTGAATGGTGAAGTAAATCCATACCAAAAATATCTAAAACAAAACGCGTATTAATAGTATGATGGCGTAATTCGTATAAAATAGCTTTTACTCTAGCCTCAGCACGCAATGGCAAAGCTAACCAAATCTCATCAATACCTTCTGTCATCAAATAATGCCCCAGATCATTTGGCGTTTGAGCAACAGAAATATTCTGAATGAACCCTGGTTTCAAGTTGGCATGATCATCAAGAAATTGGACCAGGCGAAACCCTGTCCATAAAGCTTGCTGTACCGTCTCAGCAAGCTTGCTGCCTAATGCGCCCGCACCTAAAATGACCACACGGCGTTCATTTAAGCCACGAGAGCGCATGAAACGCAAAGACAGCAAGATAAAGCAGCGAAAAAAGATTAATGATAAGCAAGCAATAATCATCCAAATGGTAAACCACAAACGTGAAAAAAGCATACCGGTTTTCGTAAAAAAAGCAAATCCTGCCGCTAATAAAATTAAAACACACACAGCTTGAAATAAGGTAATAAAATGACTGATTAATCCTTTACCTCTAACAGAGATATAAATATTAAAAAAAGAAAATACCACCGGCGCTGCTAAAGTGAGGGTAAAAATTGCTAGGAAATAAAGCGAAGATGGCATGGCATAATGAAAGCGAATAACATAGGCGAGTATCCCTGTTATGAACATGATCAGCATATCCATGCTACGCATCATCACAGAAAGCGTCCGTGAATATTCTTTTAAGAGTCCTTTAGGTAACATGGTGAAAAATGATATCCTTAAAATAGGAATTCCCGCTAAGAACGCGGTAATTCCTTCGATTGTTTATATGCTGCGCACAAGCCAAGCTTGTGCTTGCACTTAGAGGGGAGAATCGCGATTCTCCCCTCTAAGAACACCCCATCGCGTAAGGTTAGCGGGAATCACTATCCTTTAAAACAATATAATATAAGACGACATATCCATGAAAATTGCAATTGTTTGTGATTGGTTAGTCACGCTAGGTGGCGCAGAAAAAGTATTAGGTGAAATGATTCAATGTTTTCCGCAGGCGGATCTTTTTTCCATCATTGACTTTCTCGATACACATGAAAGAAAATTTCTACAAAACAAATCGGTTCAAACAACATTCATACAAAAACTTCCGTTTGCTAAAACAAAATACCGTAGTTATTTGCCATTCATGCCGCTTGCGATTGAACAATTGGATCTTACAGCATATGACTTGGTTATTTCTTGTTCGCACGCGGTGGCCAAGGGCGCCTTAACTGGGCCCGATCAAATTCATATCAGTTATGTGCATTCTCCTATGCGCTATGCATGGGATTTACAATATCAATACTTACACGAAAGCGGCCTAGATAAAAAATGGATAGGATTATTGGCAAGATATTTTTTACATAAACTTCGATTGTGGGATAATTGCAATGCAAACGGAGTTGATCATTTCATTGCTAATTCGCAATTCATTGCCAAACGTATCTTAAAAACCTATCGTCGCACTGCAGAGGTCATTTACCCGCCGGTGGATACTTTAACATGCCTACCCATTCAGCAAAAAGAAAATTTCTATCTTACTGCTTCACGATTGGTCCCTTATAAAAAAATCGATTTAATTGTCGAAAGTTTTCGTTTTCTACCAGATAAAAATTTAATTGTGATTGGTGCAGGACCTGATATGGCTAAAGTTAAAAATAAAGCAGGCGCCAATGTAACATTGCTAGGGTATCAATCCGATGAAAATTTAATTTCCTATTTACAACGTGCAAAAGCTTTTATTTTTGCCGCAGAAGAAGATTTCGGCATTCTTCCCGTGGAAGCCCAAGCATGCGGTACACCAGTCATTGCTTATGGTAAAGGAGGAACGCTTGAAACAGTGCATGATCTAAAACACCATCATCAGCCTACTGGCCTATTTTTTTATGAGCAAACCACAACAGCAATCTGTCAGGCTATTGGCCAATTTGAAGCGAATCAACATCGCTTTTTGGTACATGCTTGCGTAAACAATGCGCAACAATTTTCTGCAGCAATATTTAGAGAGAAAATAAAATCATTTGTTAAGAACTGCCACGCTACTACCCATCAAAAAAAATATCCCGTGTAGTTGTTGCCTGATAGCTAGCATGCTATTCTTAGCGTCAAATAAGGAAATCACAAACAGTATTTACTATGTCTACAAAACAAGAAGTTATTCATTCTATTTCCGAAACGACAATGGACATCATGATTCCTGTCGCCTCTCAAAAGCAACTGGCTTTTGAAGACTTTACCGATGGGATAAAAAAATGGCGCATTTGGTTATTATTAGCTTATCAAGATATAAAATTGCGTTATCGCCGTTCGATTTTAGGCCCATTTTGGATTACCATGAGTATGGCAATTACAGTGTATTCCATGGGTTACTTGTATGGGCATTTATTTCATATCCCCATTCAAGAATATTTTCCTTATCTCATTGCGGGCATGCTGGGATGGTCGCTTTTATCAACGACTGTCACGGAACTTGTCGATACGTTTTCGCTATCGCAAGTGATGCTCAAACAAATTAAATTACCCTATAGCCTTTATGTTCATCGTATCACTGCAAAAAACATGATTATCTTCTTCCACAATTTGTTAGTCATGATTCCTCTCATTTTTTTTCAGACGAATATCAAAATGGATTGGCACCTGTTATTACTATTACCTGGTTTATTGTTCATTTATGTCAATGCAATCTGTTATGGTATTGTGTTAGCAATGATTGGCGCACGTTATCGTGATATCCCGCAAATCATTAAAAGCTTCATTACCGTTATTTTTTTTGTTACTCCTATTATGTGGAAATTGGACATTCTTCCTCCTGACAAACAATTGATCGTACTTCTCAATCCTTTTTATTCTTTTATCGAACTGCTTCGTGGTCCTTTAATAGGTTACACGCCTCATGTATTAAATTTTATTATAGTCTCTGCAATAACATGTATTGGCATGGTTTTATGTTATGTTCTCTTTTCTGCTCATCGAGCAAGAATTATTTATTGGTTGTAGGCATGTAAAATGGCACAAATTGATTTGCGTTCAGTTTATATTGAATTTCCCATTTATGATGTGAGTAAACGCTCACTTAAAAAAGATTTTTTGCGAATAGCAACCGGTGGCAATGTTGCCCAAGATGTAAATAGCCATGTTATTGTGAGCGCCCTCAAAAACATCAACTTATCTTTCAAACAAGGTAATCGCGTTGGTTTGATTGGTCATAATGGATCAGGTAAAAGCACTTTATTACGCTTACTTGCTAAAATATATGAACCGACACAAGGCCAAATTAATATTAGTGGCCATATCTCACCCATGTTGGATATTGCACTTGGCATAGAATTAGAATTCACAGGATATGAAAATATTTATATCCATGGTACCTTGCTTGGTTTAACAAAAAAGCAAATCAACAATCAACTGCATACTATCGCTGAACTAAGCGGTTTAGGAGATTATCTTGCCATGCCCGTGCGCACGTATTCATCCGGAATGAAAGTGCGTCTTGCTTTTGCCATTGCAACTAGTATCCAACCTGATATCTTATTAATCGACGAAGTATTTGGTGCTGGTGATGCTGAATTTATGCAACGAGCCAGACAAAAAATGATTTCATTACTCAAGCAATCTAATATTGTCATTATGGCAACTCACTCTGATGAACTCATTAAAGAGTTTTGTGATCAAGCCTTGTTATTAGAAAGCGGTGAAGTAAAATACTTTGGACCAGTCGATACAGCATTGGAGATTTATCACAAGAAAAGTGAGTGACATATAAATGGAGTTCACGGATGATTATTAGCCGAACACCCTATCGAATATCTTTTTTCGGCGGTGGAACCGATTACCATTCATGGTATCAAAAATATGGTGCTGCGGTATTATCTAGTACCATTAATCATTATTGTTACTTGCAGTGCCGTATCCTGCCACCTTTTTTTGAACACAAATCGCGTATTGTCTGGTCGAAAGTGGAAGAAGTCCGTGATCATGCTGACATTCATCATCCTGCTGCTCGCGCTATTTTAAACTATTTACAAATCACTCAAGGTATTGAAATTCATCATCAAGGGGACTTACCAGCACGTTCTGGATTGGGATCCAGCTCTGCTTTCACAGTAGGACTATTACATTCTATGTATGCATTGCGTGGCATGATTTCAAGCAAACGTGAATTGGCTTGTGAAGCCATCCATATTGAACGCGACATTTTAAAAGAAAATGTCGGCGTTCAAGATCAAATTGCAACTGCCTATGGCGGATTAAATAAAGTGATGATACATGCTGATGGTCATTTTGAAGTTTTACCGCTTGTATTACCCATTACCCGAATACGTACTTTACAAGATCATCTTTTACTTTTTTTTACGGGCATTTCACGTACCGCATCAGATGTTGCTGCCGATAAAATCAAATCAATCCCTAAAAAAACTCAAGAACTTTCTCAAATGCAAACCATGGTTGATGAAGCAGAACGTATTTTATGTGGCAACAAAGATATGACATTGTTTGGTGAACTATTACATGAATCGTGGCTGCTCAAACGTCAAATTAGTAATAAAATATCATCCGCTTTTATTGATGAGATCTACACCAAAGCACGTCTTGCGGGTGCGATTGGCGGAAAATTACTGGGCGCAGGTGGTGGTGGTTTCATGTTATTCTTTGTGAAACCAGAAGACAAGCCACAGGTATGCCAAGCGCTACAAGATTTATTACTGGTTCCTTTTGATTTTGAATCGAGTGGATCACAAATTATATTTTACGATCATCTACATTATAATCAAATGAATATGCGACGAGATTATATCCATTTGCGCAATCAAGCGTTTGAAGAAATCACACCGCTCACACGTCAACGACTGACTCATTTGCTAATTGTAGAAGAACAACTGGAGAAAATAAAATGAAAAAAAACAAACAAGCATTACTCAACACCATTCATTCTCTTATTTGCGACTATTGCGATAAACACTTTGACTTTTCATTTCATCCGGAACAGCCACTTATCAAATTGCATGAACCAACTATCAATGGTGAAGAAGTATTCGCTGCCGTTCAAACCATGCTTTCAACATTTACTACTATGGGCAAAAAAGTACGCGCTTTTGAAGCACAATATGCTCATTATACAAACATCCTCTACAGCGTGATGTCTAATTCAGGATCATCAGCAAATTTATTAGCAATTGCTGCACTTACTAATCCTGTTACGCCTCATCATCTTACGCCTGGTGATGAAGTCATTGTGCCTGCTTTATCCTGGTCAACCACCATTTGGCCTATTATTCAACATCAATTGATTCCGGTGATGGTTGATTGCCATCTGCACGATTTAAATCTTGACCTGAATAAACTCGAAGCTGCGCTGTCTCCTAAAACACGAGCGATTATTGTCGTTCACGTATATGGTAACCCTTGTAATATGGATGCTATTATGGCATTTGCAAAAAAACATGATTTGTTTGTGATTGAAGATAGTTGTGAGGCTATGGGTGCAACTTATAACGAAAAATCTGTTGGTGGTTTTGGTGATATTGGTAATTTTAGTTTTTTCTTTTCACACCACATTAGCACCATGGAAGGTGGCATATCTGTTACCAATAACTTCAATTTAACAGAAACCATGCGAATTTTGCGCGCTCATGGCTGGTCCCGAGAGGCGGATGAACATCAAAAATATATTAATTTATATCCTGACATTGATCCCCGTTTTATTTTTATTAACGTAGGATACAATTTGCGCCCAACCGAAGTAAATGCTGCGATGGGTCAATTACAATTACCTAAATTAGATTCGTTTATTGTAAAGCGGCGTGAAGCTGCTACTTTCTTCTTAAATCATCTATCACAATACGATGAATTTTTTCAGTGTCAACAAGAAACACCAAAAGGCAAACACGTGTGGTTCGGTTTTCCAGTTATTCTAAAAGATAAAGCCCCATTCAGTGTAAAAGATATTACATCCTATCTACAAAAAAAAGGAATAGAAACACGACCCATTATTGCTGGTAACATGGCACGTCACCCCGCATTTAAACTTTATCAACACCGTGTTGTCGGTGATTTATCTCAGGCTGATATAGTAATGCGCAAAGGTTTCGCATTTCCTTGTCATCACGCTATCGATCAAGGCGCGAGAAAATATATTGCCGACACATTTGATTCTTTTATTGAAGGCTGGATGAATAAAGATAAAATGACCGGATAGGTCCAACAGCCAAGCGGCAGGGTTTATGCTATAAAAAGGAAAACGTATCATGAAACAAAAAGTTCTGATTTGTGGCGCAACTGGTTTTATCGGGCGCAATCTCACTCAACAATTAAGCAAACGTAAAGATTTAGAAATTCATGCCATACACCACGTGCGCCTGCCATACCATTGTCCAAATGTTTTTTGGCATCAAGCTGATTTACGTCATCCCGAACAAGTCAATCACGTCATAAAGGGTATCGATATTCTTATTCAAGCAGCAGCCACAACCTCCGGTTCAAAAGATATTGTGACCAAACCGTTTATTCATGTCACAGATAATGCTGTGATGAATTCCTACCTATTTCGTGCAGCCTTTGAGCATAAGATAAAACATGTCATCTTTTTTAGTTGCACTGTCATGTATCAATCGGCCTTAACTGCGTTGAAAGAAACAGATTTTGATGCGAGTCAACCCTTACATCCGCGTTATGTTGGCGTAGGACACACTAAATTATATATAGAAAAAATGTGCGAATTTTATGCCGGTATTTCTGATACTAAATTTACAGCCATCAGGCACTCTAATATTTATGGCCCACATGATAAATTCGATTTAGAACATAGTCATGTTTTCGGCGCAACAATTACCAAGGTAATGATGGCAACAGATAAAATTGTGGTATGGGGAACCGGTGAAGAAGAGCGTGATTTGTTATATGTAGATGATTTGGTTCATTTCGTTGAATTAGCTATGCAAAAACAACGTGAACGATATCGTTTATATCATTGTGGTTATGGTCGAGCAATCCCAATTAAAGAGTTGGTCAAAAAAATTATTGCTCATTCTGGTAAGCAATTGATAATAGAACATGATCTTTCCCAGCCTACAATAAAAACCAGCCTCTTCTTAGATTGTTCTTTGGCTAAAAAAGAATTGTCTTGGCAAGTACAAACAGATTTAGATACCGGTATTCAAAAAACGATTGCCTACTTTAAGGAATTACATGCTACACGACATCTAGAATCACATGACATTGCTCTCGTTTGAGCATAAAATAGGACAAATTTTAAGGAGGGATACCCTATGCAAAAAGAATTTCTTTTTACTTCTGAATCAGTTTCTGAAGGACATCCAGATAAAATTGCTGATCAAATTTCTGATGCTATTTTAGACGCCGTATTAGAGCAAGATACGGGAGCGAGAGTAGCCTGTGAAACACTTGTTAAAACTGGCATGGTATTAGTTGGTGGTGAAGTTTCAACTTCTGCATGGGTAGACATCGAACAAATCGCGCGCAATGTTGTTCGTGATATTGGTTATGATAGTTCCGAAATTGGTTTTGACTGGGAATCTTGCGCGATTCTTTCTGCTATCGGCAAACAATCGCCGGATATTGCACAAGGCGTTGATCGTCTAGCGCCTAATGACCAAGGAGCAGGCGATCAAGGCTTAATGTTTGGTTATGCTACTAATGAAACCAGTACACTCATGCCTGCGCCTATTTTTTATGCGCATCAATTAATGCAACGCCAAGCTGAATTACGTAAAAACGGTGTGCTGTCGTGGTTAAGGCCTGATGCAAAAAGCCAAGTGACCTTCCATTATATCAATAGTAAACCCGTCGGCGTTAAAACCGTTGTATTATCGACACAACATCATCCTGACATCAGTCATATCGATTTGGTCGATGCAGTGATAGAAGAAATTATTAAACCAGCATTTCCTGATGAATGGTTAAGTAAAGACACAAAATATTTTGTCAATCCAACGGGGCGATTTGTCATCGGTGGACCATTAGGTGATTGTGGATTAACTGGTCGCAAGATTATAGTAGACACATATGGTGGCATGGCAAGGCATGGTGGTGGTTGCTTTTCTGGTAAAGATCCTTCTAAAGTGGATCGTTCTGCTGCCTATGCTTGTCGTTATGTTGCAAAAAATATTGTCGCAGCTGGCATCGCTGATCGCTGCGAAATCCAAATTTCTTACGCTATTGGTATTGCTGAACCAATTTCAATTTATGTCGATACATTTGGCACCGGAAACATTTCAGATCATGAAATTACTCAACTCATTCGTGATCATTTCGATTTGCGTCCTTATAGCATTACCACTATGCTTGATTTATTAAGGCCCATTTATCGTCGAACAGCTACCTACGGACATTTTGGTCGTGAAGACTTAAATGTCACTTGGGAAAAAACGGATAAAGCAGAAATATTAAGTAAGGCTGCTCATACTTCTTGTAAAATTGCAGCAAATAGTTAAGGAAAATATCATGCATGCATCACTAAAAACCATTAAGGGAGATTTCAAAGTTGCTGATTTAAAGCTCGCCAACTGGGGGCGCAAAGAAATTAGTATCGCTGAAACTGAAATGCCGGGACTCATGTCTTTACGTAAAATGTATAAGGAAAAACAACCATTAAAAGGCGCAAAAATTGCCGGTTGTTTACATATGACTATCCAAACAGCTGTTCTGATTGAGACATTAATTGCGCTTGGCGCTGAAGTACGTTGGGCTTCTTGTAATATTTTCTCCACACAAGATCATGCTGCTTCTGCTATTGCTGAAGCGGGCATTCCTGTTTATGCCTGGAAAGGTGAAACTGAAGAAGAGTATTGGTGGTGTGTTGAGCAAACGATTAATGGCCCAAATAATTGGCACCCTAATATGATTTTAGATGATGGCGGTGATTTAACCTTAGTCATGCATCAAAAATATGTTTCTCTGCTTAAAGAAGTCAAAGGCATTTCGGAAGAAACCACAACCGGCGTACATCGTTTATATGATATGCATCAAAAGGGTACACTAAAAGTGCCTGCGATGAATGTGAATGATTCTGTCACAAAATCTAAATTCGATAATTTATATGGTTGCCGTGAATCATTAGTAGACGGGATTAAGCGCGCAACCGATATCATGATTGCCGGTAAAGTGATTGTTGTATGTGGTTACGGTGATGTTGGTAAAGGTTGCGCGCAATCGTTACGCGCTTTCGGCGCTACCGTATGGATAACTGAAATTGATCCTATCTGCGCATTACAAGCTGCCATGGAAGGTTATCGTGTCGTGACTATGGATGCTGCTGCAGCAAGCGCCGATATTTTTATTACTGCAACAGGAAATGTAAACGTCATTACCAAACAACACATCTTACAAATGCATGACCAAGCTATTGTATGCAATATTGGCCATTTTGATTCTGAAATTGATATGACTGCTCTACGCCAATATCCTTGGGAAAACATTAAACCACAAGTTGATCATGTTGTTCTGCCTAATGGTAAACGTATTATTGTGCTAGCTGAAGGCCGTCTTGTTAATTTAGGCTGCGCAACCGGGCATGCTAGTTTTGTTATGTCTACTTCATTTACAAATCAAGTGTTGGCACAAATTGAATTATGGCGACGTGCTGGAACCTACCCCATTGGCGTACATATTTTGCCAAAACATTTAGATGAGATGGTAGCGCGATTACATTTAGACAAACTAGGTGTTAAGCTCACTGAATTAACTGATGAGCAAGCAAACTATTTGAATGTTTCTAAAAAAGGACCGTTTAAACCCGATTATTATCGATATTAATGAACATTCTCCATATTTAACTTTAAATTCATTTTGTCAAGTAGTTGGAATAAATTATGTAGTGCGGGATCCGTTCGCCCTGAGCTTCCTAGCCCTGTCGGGTAAAATATCAGAAAAGAACAGGATTTAAGACCCGTTCGCACGCTCCTCGGCGCGAACGGGTTTATCTTTGTAGTGTGGGCGCTGAAGTCAGGAGCTAAGAGCAAGCTTTTGATTTTTTTGTTGATAAAAAGCGGACAGGATGTCTGCTTTAACAAAAAATCCGAAAGGGATGAGTTTTTTGTGGTTATCAATAAAAAAATCAAAAGCTTGCTCTTAGCTTAGACGATACTCACGTTAGATAGTGTGATCAATCAGTTTTTTGTATCGTGTGGATAATTTGTATTTTCGTCCTTTATTTGATGAATCAACAATCGTTAAGAACCCGCTTTTGACCCAATTTGCACAAAGTGCTGCACTGGTACGCGGTTTAAATCCAAAGAAATTGCCGATTTGGTGACTGGTAATCGTTTCAAATTCTTGGAATAATTGAAGTGCTTTGCGTTGCCTAGGATCAAGTTTTCTAATCAGAGCACTTTGATCAAATGAACCTTGAACTTTAGCTTCCTTCATACGTTTTAAGATATTTTCAAATGAAACTGCCATTCCCTCAACAACATACTCAACCCATTTCGTAATGTCAGCTTCAGCGCGTCCCATATAATAATTATGTGATTCTCCAATGCTAATCGCTTCATAGTATGCGCCTAAATTTCGAGCGTAGTATTCTTCCAACGAGTAAAGGCCTTTTAAGTCATATCCTCCCAAATGTAAAAGAAGCGTAGTGAGTAATCTCGCTGTTCTGCCATTTCCATCATAATAAGGATGAATAGTCGCAAATTGATAATGGGCAATTCCTGCAACGACAGGGCAAGGTAAATCAATATTTTTATTCATCCAAGTAATCATGCCACTCATCAAGCCTTTTACATCTTTAGCTTCTGGTGGCATATAGACAATTGCCCTTGTTCTACCATCTCGAATAACATTTTGGCCATCTCTATATTTAGTAGGTTTGGTATTTATCTTTCCATTAGCCATTACGAGTGCATGAAGCGTTTGAATCATTTTCTCTGTAATAGGGGTACCTTGTACTGCCCATTTTTCTACTTGAGTTAAAGCAGTGTAATAACCTTTAACTTCATGCTCATCACGCTCCCGTCCAGGGAAATGACCTTCATGTTTTAAAACCACCTCAATTTGATTCGGGTCAAGCCTATTACCTTCAATCATCGTTGAGTAATGAGTAGTATAAAGACGTGCTGTTTCTCTTAAAGAACTAAGCACAGTAGCAGTCAAAGGTAAATGAAATACTTTTTCCTTTGCTGATTCAATGCGCATTAGGCATTTCATTATTTTAGGCGTAATAGTATAATTGGGTTTGAATTTTATCGGCATAATAACTGCTCTTTATCTGTATTATTCCACCTCTACATTATGCTGATAAAATGCAGATAAAGCAAGTTAGCTTAGGGCTGTCTCATGAATGAGATAGCGCTGCTACTGTGGCTTTGGGCTTTGCGATGGTTGTTGCTCCTCTTGTGGATTTTTTGCGGGTAGTGGTTCTGCTAACAACT
>MGXW01000073.1 GCA_001801495.1 Gammaproteobacteria bacterium RIFCSPHIGHO2_12_FULL_37_34 | reverse complement strand
TTACACTGTTCCACTACTTTTACCATTGCAAGCGCAGTATCAGCTGCTTCTCTGCCTTTATGCCCTTCTTTGCCGCCTGCTCTTTCTTCTGCTTGTTTAATATTTTCTGTGGTTAATACACCAAAGATGACGGGAATGTCGTAATCAAGCATGACGCGCTGACAACCTTGACTGACTTGTTGGCATACATAATCATAATGATTTGTTTCACCGCGGATGATGGCGCCTAAACAGATAATCGCAGCAAATTTTTTAGATTGAGCTGCGAGTTTGGCGATTAACGGAATCTCAATTGCGCCTGGTACATGAAATACCGCAATGTTTTTTTTATCGATTCCAGATTCAGTTAAACGATCGCTCGCTCCTTGTAACAATTGTTTAGTAATATTTTCATTAAATTGACTAACAATAATTGCTAATTGTTTATTCATTGTTTGTGCTCAAAGTGTATGAAGTGATTTAATTTTTCTTTTTTAGTTTTAAGATAATGATAATTATGTTCATTTGGAAAAACAGGCAAGGGTTCTCTTATCACTTCTTTCATACCATACTTTTTAAGATCATCCACTTTGTTTGGGTTATTCGTTATTAAACGCACCTTGTGAATATTAAGATTACGTAAAACATTTGCTGCAACCGAATAATTTCTTGCATCTGCTGGTAAGCCAAGCTTTTCATTCGCCTCCACCGTATCAAAACCCACATCCTGCAAAGCGTAAGCTTTAATTTTATTAAGCAATCCTATGCCGCGGCCTTCCTGATTTAAATAAATGAGTATCCCGCCTTCATCTTGAATGCGTTGTAATGAATAATGCAATTCAGTATGACAATTACAACGTTTAGAAGCGAATAAATCGCCTGTTACACAAGAGGAATGAATACGCACGAGAGTGGGTTGATTATTGTTTGGCATTGATTTCATCAATACAATATGTTCTTGTTGCGTGATTGTCTCTTTAATGACTGTCATCTTAAACTCACCATACTGTTCTATAGGTAGAGTGGTTGAGATTTCTTCTGCGATTAAGTTTTCGTGAGCTAAGCGGTGAGTAAGAATGTCACTAATCGCTAAGGTATGTAAGTGATGTGTGTGTGCAAATTGTGTTAATTGCGATCCTGATGCCATACTACCATCAGAATTCATAATTTCACATAACACAGCAGCGGGCTTAAAACCTGCTAAACGAACAATATCAATAGCGCCTTCTGTATGACCTTGTCGTTCTAATACACCACCACTTTTTGCATGCAAAGGGAAAATATGGCCAGGTTTCACGAGTTGCTGAGGTTGGGTTTGATCACTGATGGCTACTTGAATGGTGCGCGTGCGATCAGCGCTAGATACACCGGTTGTTATACCATCTTTAGCATCAATTGAAATAGTAAAAGGTGTGCCACGCGCGCTGGTATTTTCATGAGCAGGTACCATGAGTGGTAAATTTAATTTAGCTAATTGCGGTCCAGTTAACGATAAACATACAATCCCCGTGCCATATCGAATCATAAAATTCATTATTTCTGGAGTAATTTTTTCAGCTGGAACAATAAGATCACCTTCGTTTTCGCGAGCTGGATCATCGATTAAAATAATCATTTTGCCTTGTTGCAGATCTACTATGGCTTGATGCATACGATTATGAATTAGCATGAAGATGCTCCGACCGCCTGTTTATTGATAAGATTTTCAAGGTATTTACCCATCATATCGACTTCAATATTCACCACACTCCCCACTCGATAATCACGAGCAATGGTTACTCGTTTAGTATGCGGAATCAAGGTGATAGTAAAATAATCTGAAAACACATCAATCACTGTCATGCTCATACCATCTAATGTGATGCAACCTTTTGGAACGAGATAACTTGCTAAGTTTTTAGGCAAGCTTATTTTAATCAACCAAGCATTACTGTTATCCCCGATCACTTCTAAAACTTCACCTGTTCCATCGATGTGACCTTGAACAAAATGGCCGCCCATCCGATCACCAAATTGTAATGCTTGTTCTAAATTAACGTGTTGCTGAACAAGAAGGTGATCAAGATTAGTGATGCGCAAAGTTTCAGGCACACTAGTTACTTTAAAGTTTGTTTCATCACATTCGGTTACAGTTAAGCACACACCATTTACTGCAATACTATCACCAATGGATAATGCATGTAGCGGTTCTGCTGGCGCAATGGTTAATTGTTTGCAGCCTTCAACTGTTGTTATTTGCAATATGGTGCCGATCATTTCTACTATGCCACTAAACATATCTATTCTCCTGATCATTTGCAGTAAAATGAAAATCGCTATCATGTCTTTTTACATCAATGTTTGTGAGGATGTGTTTTTTTTCTAAAGCGCCGATCATGACTGGTGCAAGATAAACGTGTAATTGGTTAATTAAATTTGCTTGCATAAATTGTTCGTGGGTAGTCATGCCACCTTCTATTAATAAACTAGCTATTTCTCTTTTACCTAGTTCATTTAAAAATTTGAAGAGATCTACTTGTTGATGTTGATTGGTTGGTATCATCAGTATTTCAATTTGTTGTTTCGCTGCTTTTTTCAGCCATGCTTGGTCTGCCATGTCAGTTGTGGCAATTATTGTTTTTGCGGGAAGGGCAGGGTCAAATAATTTTAGATGAAGAGGTAATCTTCCTTTTGTCGAGAGAACAATACGTATCGGGTGTTTGTGACTGTTAAGATCAGCGCCATATCGAATGGTAAGTAAGGGATTGTCGTGAATCGCTGTTTTTGAGCCAATTAATATGGCATCCACTTTTTTTCGTAATTCATGAGCATCCATTTGTGAGGCGGGAGATGAAATATCGCGCGTATCATTTAAGTGTGTTGTCGTTTTTCCATCTAGCGACATCGCCCATTTTGCAATAACAAATGGGCGATGATGAGTAATGTAATGAAAAAATATTTGATTGAGCTTGATAGCTTGATCTGCTAGTAGGCCTAATTCAACTTTTATTCCAGCAGCGCGTAAGTTCTCTATTCCTTTTCCAGCAACGAGTGGATTAGGATCAAGACAAGCGATATAAATTTTTTTTATTTGCGATTTTATTAATGCATTGACACAAGGCGGTGTTTTGCCATCATGACAACAAGGTTCCAACGTAACATACAGGATGGCACCCTGTGCATCTGTACCGGCTTCACGTAATGCAATTAATTCAGCATGTGCTTTACCAGCATGTTGATGAAACCCTTGACCAATTATTTGATTATTTTTGACAATGACGCAACCAACCATAGGGTTAGGCGATACAGTAAAACGACCTCGTTCTGCTAGTTGTAAAGCTAGTTGCATGTAATCTTGATGAGATGATGACACAGTTCAAACCTCTTCTTTCATCCGGACTTTAACCGTCGGCCTTGGCATCTCACCAAGTCTGCTGACCTTTAAAAGAATTTTTAAAGCGCTTGCGGGCTCGTTTACCTATAATTAAGTTACTTATATAAGAGGTATACATACCGCCGGTAGGGATTTTCACCCTGCCCTGAAGATAGTAGTGACCTTAATAGAAAAAGAGATGATTGTCAATAGATAGAGCTGTAAAATGTAATGTAAGGCCGGTTAATAACGAAGAGAGTTAAAAATGAAAAACATATTTACTTTGCACCCGGATAGTCTGGGGGAAACATATTTTCAGCACTTTAAATTTGCATTTAAATTTGGAGTGTATATGTTGATAGGTGGTTTGGCTTGTATAGTGCATGCCATCTTCCCATTTGTTTTTGAAAAAGCAGCGAGTAATTTTTTGCTCACGATGACCATTGATTTTATTCGTCGCCAACCTAAGCTAGATAAGCGCAGCAAAGAGCTGTTGCAAGTGTTGCAAAAGAAAGCTTAAGGATAATAAATGCGACAAGAGTCTTTATGTTAAAATAGAGCTGGGTTCTATTGCATTTGGAGGCCACATGAAAAAATCGATTAAGCTAGTCGGGCCCAACTATCATCATGATAAATCAGCTAAAAATACCACAAAAAAGAAAAAGTATGATTTTATCGATGAAGCAGGAAAAGAATCTTTTCCAACGAGTGATCCACCTGCTTGGACATTAGGCACCCATAAGGTTATGCATGTAGCACACCACAACGAACATGATATGATGCATGTTTTTTTATGCGAACATGTGATTATTAAAAAAATTATTGTTGCATTAGGTGAACTAGCGAAAGCTATTAAAAATGGCAAACACGTAGATGCCAACGTATTAAAAAATAGCATTGAATTTTTAAGTAAATTTGTTGATCAATGCCATCATCAAAAAGAAGAATTATTATTTTTTGAATTGCAACACAGCAAAAAAAGTCCATCTGATTATCTCTTAAATGATTTGAAACATGAACATGAATTAGGAAGAAAGTTAATTTCGCATTTAAAAACAGCAATAAAATCTTATGCGGATTGTCGCCCGAGTAAAAACGAAAAAGTTACTCGATTGTTGGAAAAAATCGAACATTTTTATTTCAACCACCTTGAAAAAGAAGAAGAACATATTTTAAATACTATTTCGCAATCATTAAGTGATGAATGCCAAAAAAATTTAATGATACGATTTGAAGAAATCGAAGCTAGCCATGGCAAAACACACGAACAATTAATGAAGCTTGCAAAAGAGCTTACTCATCAACTCGCTACCATTCATTGAAGTATCAAAACCTCGCATTTCTAGACGTGCCCTTAAGCTTATTTTAATAATGCAGTATTGATTGAAAGGTATCATGTTGGCTTGAAATGAATAACAAGAGGTGGAAAATGCAACGTAGGCAATTTCAAGAAGCAGTGGCGAATCGTGAAGAGTATCACGAGCTGTTGGCTGCGGAACAAAAAAAGAAGGAAGCAGAAGCTGCAGAAAAAGCTGCTCAGGAAAAAAATAAGAGCCTAGAAAAAAAGCATTATCATTTTACATTTATACCGGATCTTGCAGATCATGATTTATATGTCACTCCTCTTGATTTAAAGGATAAAGATTTAAAGGATAAAGCGAATGATCCTGCTACCATTTAGTGGACATACCGAAGATAGAAGATATTATAATCTTT
>MGXW01000072.1:4546-24660 GCA_001801495.1 Gammaproteobacteria bacterium RIFCSPHIGHO2_12_FULL_37_34 | reverse complement strand
GTTATGAGCAACTTTGTAGGATAGGTACGTCTTAAAATTTTCAAAAGTGAAGTATAAAGAAAATTTGATATGGATCCCGGACAGTTAGCGCAGCTTTGCTCGCAAACAACGCTCGCCAAGCAGCGCTAACTTCCGGGAAGACATTTACTATACTAAAAACGCAATTTCTAGACGTGCCCTTAAGGACCCTCAAGCACCATCACCGCTTCAATTTCAATTTTCGCAGCTTTTGGTAAAGCAACTACTTGAACAGTAGAGCGAGCAGGATAAGGTGGTTTAAAGAATTGTATCATGAGATCATTTAATGTTGAGAAATGCATTAAATCAGTTAAATAGATTGTTAGCTTTACAATATGTTCTAAGCTGCCGCCTGCTGCTACGCTAACGGCTCGCAAGTTTGTTAGTACTTGCCTTGCTTGTTCGGTAAAATCTTCAGATACTAAAGCCATTGTTTTAGGATGCAATGGAATTTGCCCTGAGAAATAAATAGTTTTATCAATTTTTATAGCTTGAGAATAAGGGCCAATTGCTTGAGGCGCCTCTGGTGTTTCTATTTTATGTTTCATGGTTTTTTTGCTCTATTTTTTATTAACCAATTGCTTATGATTTCTAATAAATTAGTTAATAAAAAATAAAAAACAATGACACCTATTATTGAAGGAAGTATCAAAGGAAAAGTAGAAAACCAATAATGCCGCATGACTAATATAGCAATCGATGGATTATTTGGATCATACCAGCAAGGATAAGCGTTACCCACATTAAATTGTGATAATATTTCTTCTTTGGGCGCCGAATGTTTAGTAAATGCAGTATTTAAGCCATTTCCAGACACCCAATGTGTATATGGAATGTTATTTACGCTGTAATGAATAAGAAAATCAGCTCGATAAAGATAGTTGTTAGGGCTGCTTGCTTGAGCATTTAGTTTTTTGTTGAGTAGAGCACAAGTAGTTTGAACAAATACTTCTTTGGCTCGTTTATCAGGATAAATATTTTCGCTGTAAAAATATTCAATATAAAATATACAGCTTAATAGGATAATGAATTGACCTATTAATAAACCAATCCGATCTTCTACGATAATTGCCACATATCTCTTTAGCATATCAATGGATGTTAGCTAAGAGTTGTAGAAAGATCAATGTTATGTCCTACTTTACTCATTTACAGCTTTCGCCGTTCTTCTTTTGGCAGCAGTATTTCGATTTACAATGACAAAGAATAAAATTGTAAATAAAAGCTATCACTGCCCCAAAAATAAATCCTACGATTAATCCCCATAGGCCGCCTATAATGCCACCTACCAATGAAGGTCCATATCCATAATACAGGGAAGCATATTGATCAATCACAATTGCACCATAACCCCACATTGCTGCTGACCAAGCAAAAATCATTTTACAAAGGCCAGCCGTTATTCCTAATGCAAGCCCAAAGGAAAAAGGACATAATTTCATTTTATTACCACATTTTTCGCACCCCATCATAAAGACCTCCTTTATTTTCATTACAATGTATTTCACTTTTATTATAATCAATAATCAAGTATTTATCTTCATTATCCTCTGGCACAAAAAGACTACTCTAGTAGCTATCCCTGCTTGTTCAATTCATAATAAAGATATAAGATCCCAGTTAAAACTGTTCATTTTTTTTACATATTTGGAGGCGTGACCTTATCGATTTTATTTTGAACGGAAGAGGCACGCATCTTAACACTGATATGGGAGGATGTCCTGATTTTATCAGACACTATTCATTTAGTTGATGAGGCCAATGTGCGTGAATTTGAGGTCTTACGGGATGAAATAAATCAATATCTTAGTCATGAGCAAGTGGCAGAGATTGAGAAGGCTTATCAATTCGCGAAAGAAGCACATGGGACGCAAGCTCGCTTTACTGGGGAGCCTTATATTACTCATCCTATTGCTGTTGCTCAAATTCTTGCACAAATGCGTATGGATTCAATTACAATCATGGCTGCTATTTTGCATGATGTAGTGGAAGATACCACTATTAGCCAATCTGAAATTATTGAAAAATTTGGTCAAGAAGTTGCAGAATTGGTTGATGGGGTGACTAAATTAACCCATATCCATTTTGAAAATTATGCGCAAGCTCAAGCTGAAAATTTTCGTAAAATGGTTATGGCAATGGCAAGTGATATTCGTGTGATTTTAGTGAAACTTGCCGATCGCTTACATAATATGCGTACGTTATATGCACTTCCTGTTGAAAAACGTCAACGAATTTCACTTGAAACATTAGAAATTTTTGCTCCCATTGCTAATCGTTTAGGTATGCATAGTTTTCGAGTAGAACTCGAAGATCTAGGTTTTGCAACTTTACATCCTATGCGTTATCGAGTTTTATCAGATGCGGTGACGAAATCACTTGGTAATCGCCAAGAAATGATGGAAAGAATTAATCAAGAGATTAGAGATAGTTTAAAAAAGTCAGGTATTCCATCAGCAGCTTTAGCAGGTCGTGAAAAGCATCTTTATAGTATTTATAAGAAAATGCATGATAGACATTTGTCTTTTTCTGAAATCATGGATGTGTATGGTTTTCGGATTATTGTTGATAAAGTTGATACGTGTTATCGGGTATTAGGTATTTTACATAATCTTTATAAACCCATTATTCAACGTTTTAAAGACTATATTGCTATTCCTAAAGCAAATGGATATCAATCGTTGCATACAACATTGTTCGGACCATATGGTGTGCCTATCGAAATTCAAATTCGTACAGAAGAAATGCATAAGACTGCTGAAAACGGTATTGCAGCCCATTGGATTTATAAAACCGAGAAAAAGATTTTCTCAGATACTGAATCACGTGCTCGTGAATGGTTAAAAGGCATTCTTGAAATGGATAAAAATTCAAGAAACTCTCTTGAGTTTATTGAAAATGTCAAAATTGATCTTTTCCCGGATGAAGTTTACGTATTTACACCTAAAGGAGAAATTATTGAGTTACCTTCTGGTGCTACGCCAGTTGATTTTGCTTACACCATACATTCCGATGTTGGTAATACCTGTGTTGCTGTGCGCCTAGATAAACGCTTATCACCTTTAAGTACGCCGTTGATTAGTGGCCAGCAAGTAGAAGTCATTACAGCACCCGGCGCAAGACCTAATCCAGCATGGCTTAACTTTGTTGTGACGGGTAAGGCACGCAGCAAGATTAAACATTATTTGAAAAAACAGCAACGTGAAGAATCAGTAGAATTGGGTAAACGACTCATTGAAAAAGCATTAGATGCATATGGATTACTGTTGGATCAAATACCCCAAGCGGTTTTGCAAACGATGATGAACAATTCACATATAGAATCCATTCATCATTTATATGAAGAAGTTGGGATTGGTAATCGCCCTGCATTGTTAGTTGCTAAACAATTAGTAGAATGTTTCGATGAGAAATCTAAAGAAGAGAAAACGACTACTATGCATCCTCTGGTAATCAAAGGAACAGAAGGATTGGTGATTGCCTACGCTAAATGTTGTCGACCTATTCCTGGGGACCATATCGCTGGTCTTATTAAAATGGGACAGGGTATTGAAGTTCATACTTTACATTGTCCTCGTGTTGAAAAATACCATCAGTTGGCTGATCGATATGTTCACTTATTATGGGAAGAAGGTATTGAGGGGGATTTTGCTATCGATCTTAAAGCGGATATGGTAAATCGGCGCGGTAGTCTTGCTTCACTTGCATTAGCTATTTCTGGTGCGGAATCCAATATTGAACATATTCGGGCACACGAAAGCGATAGGCATCATTTTCATGTGGATGTGACTATTTCAGTACGTAATCGCTCTCATTTGGCGAAAATTCTACGGAGAATTCGTAAACAAAAAGATGTCATTCGTGTGTTTAGACATAAGCCGCACGAGAAATGATTTAGCGCCAATCCAGCTCTTTCCCGCCTCTCATCGTTAATATGACATCACATGCTTCATTCAGGATGATCAAATCCGCATCTTTGCCTATTTCAATACTTCCTTTTCGTCTATCTAAGTGAAGTATGCGGGCAGGATTGAAAGATGCCATAGTAATGGCATCAATCAAGGAACAATGGGTGAATTGTTGCATATTTTTGATGGCTTGTGGAAGACACAAGGTGCTTCCTGCTAATGTACCATCTGATAAGCTTGCTTTACCTCTAGTAACTTCTACCAGTTGACCGCCTAAATCAAATTGACCATCGCCTAGACAGGTTGCTCGCATCGCATCGCTAACGAGCACCAGATTCTCTTTACTTTTACAACGCAATGCTAATTCAACAATAGCTGGATGAAGATGTATACCATCGACAATTAATTCTGCAGTGACATCGTTTGCCATCAATAGCGCACCTATTGCACCCGGCTCGCGTTGATGTAAATGATGCATCGCGTTAAAAAGATGGGTGGCATGTTTGCAGCCAGCTTGTATGGCAGAACGCGTTTCTTCGTATGTTGCATTGGTATGTCCAATAGAAGCAAGTATACCTAATGTATCTAATTGTTGAATAAATTCGATAGCATGAGGTAATTCTGGAGCGAGAGTAATGAGTTTAATGGTATCGCATGCTATTTTTTGCCAATGATGGATAAGAGCAATATTGGGATGTTGTACGTAACGACTATTCTGTGCGCCTATTTTTTCTTTGGAAAGGAATGGTCCTTCCAAATGGACACCTAAAATTTCTGCGCCTTCTAATGTTTGCATAGCAAGTGGAATAGTACGGAGTGCGGCTTCTAGTTGATCGTTACTGGCAGTCATCGTGGTTGCTAAAAATCCTGTTATTCCTTTGCTAGCTAAGCTGCGGCTAATAGCATGGAGTGCTTCTATACGGCCGTCCATCACATCATGGTTTGCTGCGCCGTGAATGTGAAGATCAATTAATCCTGGTGATAAATAATAATTCTCTGGAAAATGATGCATATTTGCAGGTAAGTGATGTGTAACCATGTGAGCTGAAATAATAGCTGTGATCGTTCCATCTTCAACAACGACAGCGTGTTCTTTTAACCATTGATTATGATTAAGAATTTGCATGCCAACAAAAATGTGGCGATTCATGAGGAGAAATTCCTACGCACTAATAAAATCGCACCAACATCAGGTGTAAACTTGCACGGACGAAGTTGCGCACGCAAGTTGTTATTTAAATAAGGTTCAAGAAATGGCGCAATTGTGCCGACTAATGCATATGGTAAAGTGGTATCACGAGCAGATTGAGCAGATAACAATGCTTGCCCGATATCATCTATCGCGCGGGCAGCTTGTTTAAGTAACTTTATTGCTGATGCATCACCTGCTTTTGCAAGTTGAATAACAAAAGGCGCTAATTCTGCATAAGCAGTCGAATGAGCGTGGCAGAGCCATTGCATGAATGTATCTTGATTGTTTGCAAAACGAGTATAAATGATGCGAGCTAATTCAGATGGTGGTAATCGCCCATCTAACCAACGCAACGTTATTTTTACCGCTTGTAGGCCTAACCATGCGCCACTACCTTCATCATCTTGTGGGAATCCAAAGCCTCCTACCTTCGTTATTTTTCCATTTTCTATTTGCAAACCAACCGCTCCAGTGCCTGATATGATCACTGCTCCATTTTCACCATTATGCGCGCCAAGGCAAGCAGTGTAAGCATCGGAATGCACTTGTAAGGTATGAAAAAAACGTGAATTTTTGAGAAAAGCTTGATAGGCGCTTGCGACTTCGCAGCCAGCCAAACCCATTCCGGCATGAAAACGATAGGATGTATGTTCGAAAATAATACCCAGAGGTTTAAGTATATTAATGATTGCTGAATAAATTGATTCCCACGTTTTTTCTACTGACAAACGAATATTAGCTGGGCCACTTATTGTACGACCAAGTAATTCGCCCGTTTCGTTTTCTATACGAACAATACATTTACTCGCGCCACCATCCACACCAATAAAAAGATTTTGCATCGCATGTACCAGAAAGTTCGAAACATTCTCGAAAGTTATGCCACATTTTCAGTAGTTATACCACGAAAATATAGGTGAAAAAAATAGTTGTCTATGTTATATGGTAAAATGCTAAGATCCGTGTGAAGTGGGGCATACTTTCAAGCAAACGATCGAATAATGAGATGGAGTTACTATGAAGGGACACACGATTACTGCAGCAGTTGACATTGGCATACCGATTGATGCAAAAGTGCAAGTTGCTTTTCCTGAATCACCTATTATTGTCAACGATGATAACTATCATGCTTATTTTGCATTGATAGAAAAAAGATTAGGTCTTGCTCATAATAAGTTAACTGAGATTGAAATGAAAGCTCAGGAAACTAAAAAACAATTAGAGCAAAAAATACAACATGCAAAAAAGGAATGTGTTGAACAAATAGAGGCTAACCTTGTTGCTTTGCAAGCAAAGTTAGCTACTCACGCGCACCCTGTTTTAGATGAAAACAATAGTCAATCGCATTCTTATATTAATTGGCAAATAAAAAATCTTAAGGGGATGTATGGAACAACCAGGACGCAATTATTTGCTTTATCAAACGAACATGCTGATACTATCCGCTATATTGATAATATTCCTCATCAATTAAAAGCTTTATTACATTCTTCCTATCAATATGGAAACGGTATCGATATTATTCCTTATTTAAAAGAATGTTTAATTATCGCATTGTATAATGCGGCATTAGAATATCGCGCTATGCTTCTTAAAGATTTAAATGAAAAAGATATTGTTAATAAGATAAAAGCTAAACAAGAAGATTTTAACAAGAGATTTGATGGTATAGCCGATCTAAATGATTTATTACAAATTACTCCGATTGATCAGGCAAGAGAAAAGCTGAGGCAATTATTCTTACCTTCATTAGAAACATTTATCCATAATCTCTTGCAAACAAGCGATGGGCGCAAAGTTCTAAATGCTTTTGCTACACAATTGATACTTCATCATCTACAAAAAGCCAAAGCTTATGTGGAAAATAGTTTAGGATTTAATCCTTTTGATGTTCAGCAGAAAACCATTACAAAGTGGTCCACGGCTTATTTTCGTTTTACGGTTGACATGAATGATTGTGAAACTCGCGCAGAGGCAACCAAACTTGCTTTTTCTCAAACTAATGAAATCGCAAGTTACGATGATTTTTTAGATCATATTCATATGGAAAATGCAGATAAATTTATTGAAAACGCTATTAAAAAGGATTTGATGCGGATCAAGGAATTATCGTCTCAATTCATTTTAAATGTTAATTCATTCCAGCGTTTAATATCATATGAACATACTTTCGAGCAACTCATTAAGCCCATTGAAAAAAATAGAACATCTTCTGATATTATGTTAAATGCCATTACCAAAAAATGTAGCGATAGTCATTCGTCTTTGATCAACAAAAAAGACGTTCATGACTTAGGAGAGCAGGCTAAATCGCACTTGTTACAGAAAATTAGTGATATTCAAAAACAAACAGGCGATTTATCTATTCATCTTGATAAAAACACATATGATTTTGATAAACTCAAACGAATTTTTCAGGCGACTGTTCAACCTTTATTGGAAAGTCTTTTACAAAAGCCTTATGAAGCACATTCTTTGGATGATGAAATGGGAATAGCTGATATCTTAAAAAATATTGAAAGAATCTCACTAGAAATAGAAAAAACAAGAGACCAATTGGCCACATTCAAAATGGAAGCAGAATATAATGAGAAATTAATTTGTATAGCAAATGAATTGAAAATCATGATAAATGACGCCACTAAATTTGTTCAAGCTTCTTATACAACAAGAGTCAAGTTAACTATCAGCGATTTGCAAATACATGCAAACGAATTTTACACAATGAATATCGCACAAGTTAACAAGATGAAAGAGCAAATCAAACAATATCAAAGCTCGTTTAATCAAACCATGCTCGATGTCGAGAAAGCGATTGAAAAAGATTGTGAAAATAAAATAGACCAATTATGTCAATATGAAGTTTTGATCCAACAGAAACAAAAAATATATACGGTCGCGTTGGTTTGCCATTTAATTGTGAATGCCATTTTAAATTGTTATCAACAGGATGATCCATCACAAAATCCAGTGCATGCTAATTTAGATAAACAAGGATGGCGTCGATTAATGACTAAGCACAATGTGCAAAATCAATGTAAGGATGATCATCCTTTATTGGATGTCGTTTTGGATGATGCGCATCGCAGTTGGTGTGAAGATGATGAAAAAGCACAGAACTTATTAATGGCTTTACAATGCCATGCCAAGACACAATCAGTCAATCATCTAAATATGCCTATTGCAAAACTCTACACTGTGTTACGTGATCTATCCATTGCTCATATCTCTCATCAATCTATTTGTGAGCTCTCAGCAGAACTCATTAGTTTTAATTGTCTTGCCAATTTACGAGTTTATTGGATGGAACAAGATACCTTAGATCAACTTCAATCTGGGTTGGCGAGTAAAAAAAACATAGATGACATACATGCGCAGTCTCGCGCAACAGTTTTTTCTGCTGGAAACACGGTTTTGAAACCTCCTAGTCAGGATCCAGAATCGGTACCAACGACTTATTTTACTCCCAAACCTAAACCACCAGGATTTTTTAGACGGCATTGGGGAAAAATTTTATTTGGATTAATAGTAGCAACCATTGTAGTTAGTAGTATTGTTACAGCTGGTTTGGTGCCTGCTATTGCTGCAGGTGTGTTGAGTATAGTGGCGCCCACAGTGGTGGTGGGTCCGATATTGGCAGCTTTATTAGGTGTCAGTGGGGTTGCTGTTGCGAGTACCCTACTCGGTGTAGGTATGGCGGGTGTTGGAAAAAAGTTAATGGTATCAAGAGAAGGTGGTGCAACTGGTTTCTTTAAGCGTAACTGGGGTAAAATTGGTTTAGCTTGTGTATTTGGCGGTATTGCAGCTGCTACCTTATTTACTTTAGGAGGAAGTTTATTGATTGGTACGCTTGCTATTGGTGTAGTAGCAAGCATGGCGGCAATGGGTGTGACAGTGAGCACAACGATTGCAGGAGGTATTGGTGCGGGCACAGTAGGTGCAGGATGTGCTGTGGCTGGTGTAGTAACGGGATTGGTTATGGGCATGATGGCTGATTGTTGTGTGCGATGTAAAAAAAACCCACCTCACATGACTTCTGTCTTCATTGAGGAAAAAAATAGAGAGGATACTGATGATGAAGATCGAGAAGAGCAAAAGTTCAGTCGAAAAGCACGCCATCGACCCACTGCTTTTTCTTCTCAGCAATCGACTGATTGCTATCTCAAAGAGCAATTTGGAAATACGAGATTACCGACACATTCTATTTCTGTAGATAGGGCTGGTTTAGATACAGATAACGCGAAATCACCAGAAACTAAAAAAACCAAAAAGCAAGCAAGAGTAGTTGAAATAAAACCAGCAACGCATCATGCAAATGATTATCAAGGTGCGATAAAAAACTCGGCCGCAAAGCGACCGAGTTTTTCTTAATGTTTATATCGCTACGCGCGAAATAAATTCGCGCTCGCGACCAAAGGGGAGAGCTGCCGCTTCTCCCCTTTGGAAACCCCATCGGATAGGTCTAAAAGCCAAGCTTTCTGGTTTATGCGATCAATTATCGCAAGTGATTTTTAATTTGGGCTTCTTTGTTTCATCAGTATATCTTTCTTTTGCTGTCATAAGCAGGTCGGCTAATTTTTTCATTTCTATATCGCTTAGTGGTTTCAAATATTTTTTTAGACCTTGAGGAAGTTCTTGGGTTTGTTGGAATATGACATTAGCCCATTGCATATGGTTATCTTGATCGTTCCATTGCTCATTATCTTGATCGTTATCAGAAGAATCATCATCCTTTATTACATTACGCCGTTTTTCTATTTCAAGTTGAAAGCCATTTTGTAGCGCTGAACGACTATTTTTGGTTGGTGCCATTTTGCTATCGTCTATGTATTTTTCTAAAATGGATTGCACTTCTTTTGCATCTTTCACCTTATCATGAAGATTTTCTTCAATGCATTTTAGTTCTTCATCAGAGAATCCTGTCACATGAAGCATATTCTGTTGTTTTGGTTGTGCTCTGGTTTTAATTTGGTTAAACAAAGCATCTCGAGAAACAGAAGCTACTTTTTTGGATGATGTTGCAGGCGGGCTTACAGATTTAGACGGTTTAGTTTTTGTATGTGTTTGATGTGGGGTTTGGCGATAGATTCGGAATTTTTCTATTAAAATAGGCAACATAATCGCTTCCTGAATAGTTTCGACTTGGCCGACATTTTTTTTAATTTCCATTTCTTTCAGTGCCTTCAGATCCTCTCCTTTTTGATTTGATTTAAATTGTGCGTATGCTTTTTTGATAAAATCTTCAAGTTGTTCATTACGAATTAAACTATATTTAAGCTCGTTTAACTCAATCACATCATTTAGAACACGTTTAACAAATGTTTCGATCAAGCGATATTTTGTTGGATTTGACCCAATATTAATCTGGCTTCGAGCAATATCTAGAGCCTCTTTTTTAAATTTTTCTTCGTTTCCTACAAATTCACTAAATTTAAATGAAGGCAAAGGAGCATGTTGTGAAGAAGGTTTTTCCTTTGTTCCATTTTGAGATATAGATTCTTTTGTATTTTTAAGGTGACATAGCGCATGGGTTATATCCTGGATGTTCAATTGGGCGCTAGATGGCTGAGGTTGATTTCTAGCGGATGTAGATGTTTTCTGTTCCAGATGTTCAGTGTTTTGAGCACTTTTATTTTGAGAACGATATTGTTTTACTGACGCGCCTAATCCTTGCGGTGGCGGCGGTGGAGGAGGAGGCCCTGCTTGCAGTGGGGGTGGTGGTCCCGGTGGAGGCGGTGGTATAGCGATAGGAGGAGACGGTTCCGGTTGCGCTGGTATAGCGATAGGAGGAGGTAGTGATTGCGCTATAGTTGATGGTGGCTGAACGGAAGGAAGATTTGGCTCAGGTGATATAGCTTTTTGAGAATAACTGTTTTCAAAACCTAATCTTTTCATTAGTTTTTGAGTGCTATAGTTTTCTCCAATAAACAAATGCTGATATAAACATAAACTTTGAGCAACCGCATGGTAACAGGGAGCATGTGCTGCTTCAACTAGTGCTTGACGATCTTTTTCATCCCCACATACCCAATCTTTAGAAAGCATAGGTTCTCGTAGAAATAAAGCAATCAGAGGATCATTTTCAGTTGCTAAGACAAGGTAGGCGGGTAAAAAAACATCTTGTTTTTTTGCTAATCGATCATAAAAAAAATTGGGATTATCTTTATAGATTGCTGATAACAGACCAGCAGCATATTGATCATGCTTTTTTTGTTCTTGCTTTCTTATGTTAGTAAGAATATCAGTAAGTTGTTCTCCAGGGTCAATAGTTTGTGCCAATTTTATTTCAATGAGGATTAAAGCAAATCGCAAGTTGTTCAGACGCTCTTGTGAGCAGTTAGAAAGTTTAGCTTCAGAAAGAGCGTCAAGCAAATTTTTGATATTTTTATTTTTGGTTGGAGTTAAATCTTCATTTAATATTGCACAAAGTTTTTCGTAGATAGTATCGTTATATAGGCAATCTGATAATGGTCTAAAATAATTTTCTGGCAAATGATTAGATAAAATTATATCTAAGGTGGATAAAATAGTTTCATTATTTTTTAACGTTGGATCTGTTGTGTGAGCATACAATTCAAGCAGTTTTAGTTGAGCGTTTAAATATAATGCATTGATCTGCTGAAGGATTGATTTATCAATGATGCCAGCTTTAATAGTATCCTTCATGTCTTCATCTTTATTGCTAATTGTTTTTTTAAATAATTCAATCGATGTCAGGAAGTTTCCAGGCATTTTATTAGCAGCCATGTTGTATAAGGTTTCCATGTTTTCAAAAAGATCATTGGCATATTGTGCGGTACTTGCTATACATCTTTCTTTAGATTTTAGAGATTGATTGTGTTCAGCTATCTTTTGCTCAGCAAGATATTCTAATCCTGATTTTTCAAGCATCGCGCGGATTAGGAATGTACGAAATGTTGGTCTTATTATTCCCTGTTTATTGTCATAATCTTTTAAATCCTGCTGAAAGGATTTTTGATCTGCTGGTACTAAAAAATCACGAAGAAATTGTGATGGAATGGCTTTTCTATCAATCAATTGAGATAAGCGAGAAGATGGTTTTTGTGTTTTTCGTTTTAAGGATATGTTTCGATAATAAGATGCATCATCTTTGGAAAATAATTTTGATATGTCATCAGGAATTGGTTTTTCTTTTTCAATATACTCATGAATAATAGTATGATCCAATTTGATTTTCATCATATATAGTTGCTTTATTTTTTCTCTTAAGACCAAAGAACGTGCGATGTCTATATTTGCTGAAAAGTAGGCTTGTTCACGATTGTACGCCGCAATTCTTTTGTTCAAATCGTCCAACTCGTCACAATGTCTTTTAATTTGACTATCAATACTATTATCTTTGAGAAAGCTTTTAAGAAAATTTTTAATTCTTTTCCCGAAAGAGTAATTTTCTTTTAGCCACGCCAGATAAATTTGGTTTTTTTTGGCAAGGAAATCTGCTGCATCACTGTCATCTTGTTTTGGTTTAAAAGCGGATTTAATCAAGTTATTATTGGCGCGATGATGAGGTGGCAACGGATGAGCAGGGTGATTCTGATTATGCTGAGCTAAAGAGATTTCTTTGAGTGATTCTTGTAAAATGGATAAAACATTATCTTTTGTTAAAGATAACGCCTGGTGAAACACTCGGGGAGATGCATGTTCTAGATACTGTTGGCCTTGTTTAAGAAGTTCTTCGGGAGCATACATGGAAAGTTTTGTTATTATATCATTCTGATTTTTTGATTGAGCGATCATTTCGAAAATATCTTCTATACGTTCAATGTGAATAGTGTTTGCAACTTCGTTGAGAATGATTTGAGCTTGTGCATGGAGCTTGTGGTGGCCAGATTTTATTTTGTAAGGAAAAGGAGCTGTTGAAAAAAGAGTGATCAGAATCTCTTTATCATCGCATGCTAACAACTTACCGATTATTTCGTCATTAAATTTTTCTAATTCTTCGTAAGTCAAATGTAAAATCGTGTGTATTATAAAAGGAGCATGTTTTTTAATAAAATCGATTGAGCACTCCTCTAACGAAATAAAATGAAATAATAGCGGCGGATAGTTTTTGAATAACGTTTCAAAGTGAGGGGTGGAGGCGTAGAATAATTTTCTTAACAAGAAAGCGGATTGAATTAATTGTTCACACCATTTTTTCCCTTGCTCATGATGGGTGTCGATTATCTTATCTAGAATTAATGGATGATTACTAAAATCAGCGCTGGTGCTATCGCCCGATTTGAATATTGTTTGTAAAAAGGCAGGATCAAATTTGGGGAGTAAGGTGTTGGTTATATCGTTATTTTTTATTAACGAGATAAAATCTTTTGTGGAAATGATCAGGTTATCGAAATGGATTTTAAAAAAATCCATACCATTGGGATTCAATTTGTTTTCTAATAAATGTGTAATCAAAGCAGGATATTTTGTTAATATAGACAGAATGCATGTTTGCACTGCTTCGTCATGTTCAATTATGGCAGTATCTATCATCTTGCTTATACCACCAAGTTGTTGAACTAAATATGGGCAGACATCTTCTTGTAAGAATTTTCCTTTAAACTGAGGATCATTATTCATATTGGCAATAAGGGCTGATCGCCAGTCTTTATTTTGGGGGACTAGTTCACATAAACGTTTAGGGGGCGCTTTGTGAAGATAATAGTTTTTAGCGCTTTCGAATCTAAGCGCTATTTGTTCAATTTGGTCATTAGTCAATAACTCTAAAAGGGTTGGTTTTTCTTGGAATAATTGTTCGAATGGTTCATGCAGGTTCGGATGGTTCAGCATCTGGTAGAGATGCTCAACATGATTTCTAACAAACGTATTAGCTGTAGCATGTTCATCTTTGATTTGGAGAAGATGCAGCATCATGTTGGATTGAAGCAAAATAGTTTCACGTTGTTGGTCAGTGAATATGCCATCACATGCTTCATTTAGGATGAGATCAATTATTTTTTTTGGTCCATCAGGTAAGGCATGGAGCACATCTATTCTTTCTTTGGAGAAGAGAAATGGCAGTAACCTTGGATAGTCTTTTAAATTGTTGAAATCATCGATGATGAAATTTTCAATGACTCTATCTCTTAGTATTGCATCGTGTTCAAGAAGTTCATCGATTTGTTTTTTGAACACCGATCTTGTTACCTCAGCCATCTCATTAAACGTATAGTTAGGTAAAAAAGCTACATCAACAACATGATTGAATTGTCGTTTTAAAATAATTTGCGCAAGCAATGTGGTTTTATGATCTTGATGGTCTATGTAGTCTGGCTTTAAAAAGCGACCTATTCCAATAATGTTTGAATAAGGGCTTGCTTCATTTAGCCTAACGAGCATATCAGCGGGATAAGTTAGTTTGTTAGATAATCTTATATCACCAAAAATTGCTTTGTAACAAAGTGGATCGATAGAAGGTAATTGAAAGAGCAATGTATGTAATTGCTCCCTTGATAATTCAAACCGTTTACGTATGCTTGAACTTTTAAAAAACGCTTCAATTTCGCGCTGGGAATGATTATCGATCACGCATTGTCCCGCGCCTTTCAATGGTTTTAACCCAATGAAGAATTTGTTTAAATAATCCTGTACTCTTTTTTTAATTTTGCGTCCAAAAATAATGGAGGGATTATAATCAAGTAATTGATCAAGGCGGTTTTTTAAAACGGTTTTCTGTGGCTCCATTGCCTGATCAACTTGATGTGCAAGATAAATAACAGCATTAAAAATAATGCGATCAACATCTTGTTTTCCGAATACATGGCTTATAGTTTTAACATAACGAGCTACTGTTATATCATCATCTAACTTCAGACTAATAGCTTGTTCATCTTTAGTCATGGCCCACGGTTGAAGAACATGGCTGGCATGATAAATGGTATGAGCAAACGCTGGATATTGATGGGCGAGAATATGTTTTTGTTCTACATCGATACGTGCACAAATAAATGTAAGCGCATCTTCTTGTTCGGAGCGACTTAATTGTGATGGGCCATCCGGATGCAATATCCACCGAATGAATGGATCTTCATGAGCATGAATTTTGGCAAATCCCGGATACAATTTAGCAAGATACCCCTTATTTATTATTGCTTTTTTGATTGCAGAAGAAGAATAAGCTAATTTTTTCAGTTCATCACTTGTTGCGTCTTTCAGTAATCGAGCGATTAATTCGGCATCTTGTTCAATGGTGATATTGATGTGATTAGCAAAATGAGCCCAAAAAGTACCGAGCGTTAAGTTGGCACTTTTTTCATAGTTGCGATTCAATAATAAATTAACAATAGGAACCTTATAAATCCTAGAAAAATAATAAGGGTGTATTTCTTCTAAAGGTGTAACAGGATACCGCCTTTCATAACTTTCTTTTATCTTCGGCCACAAGCGGCTATCATTGGTTAAACCTTTAGCGGCGAGCGAATTCATTTGTTTATTTGCAATTAAATCAGCTATGTTGTCATAGTCATGTTGCGATGAAAAATAAATTTTGCCGCGTATTTTATCGTTTGCGATAGCGCTGCATATATCATTGTTTACTGCGCGCTTTGCAATAGCTTGTTTTATATATCCGATAAAAGACACTGTATTTTTACCAAGTCTTTTCCACCAGCTATTAAACCGATGAGGTAAGCCTTGTGCCATTATTGGGGCAAGTTGCTCTATCACCGGATTAGTCATGTATTGTGTATAAGGTTTGTTATAAAGCGCGAGCGCGAGCTTGTTGTGATCTTTAGCGAATGAAGTAAAGAGATTTTTTTGGAATAATATGCTAATCACTTTGGGGCATTGATGTACCAACGCATCAGTAAATATAGAATTGTTTAACTGACATTTAAAGTAATCGATAAATTGTTGATACGCCAAATGCTGTTGGTTATTAAAAAGCGCCGATAAAAAGTTTGGATCATTATCAAGATGTTTAAAAAATGCTTGTCGTTCATTAGCATGGTGTAAGTTAGCCCGCATGAGTAGTTTACATTTTTGTTCAAAGTTGAACAGAAAAGTAGTGCGATGAGGATGTTTTTGATAAGCTTGCCAATAGCTGATTTCTGCATTTTCATCTTGCAAATCTTGGGTAACTTGATTTCGCCAGTGATGTTGATTTTTATTTTTTTTATAGCCGGTTCCAAAACCTAATTGGTTTGGTTGAAGGGAAATAGGAGGCATATGCTTTTGTTTTTCCTTATTTTTGATTCTAGGATTATAAGTTGAAACTATTAAGAGATGCTTAAAACGCTATAGGTCATTTATTTTTATTGAGCGCATGACGCACATGTGAAAGAGGAATTTTGGTCAAACTATTATCAGAAGTTTGATATCCAATTTCAAGAGGCATAAAGGCATGAGCAAAAATGACTTCAAATGTGGCTGATAATTTTTTTTCCAGAATGAGATTTAAATCTAATTGAAGTAATTGCGGATCCAATATAGCAGTGATGAGCAGTTCAGAAATAAATTTTTCAGCATGTTGATAAGTGACTGTATAATCATTCACCTCTAAAACAGGATCATCAAATCCTTGTTGTGATAACATATCACCGATATCATGCATATCAAATAATTGTGGGATAAGAGCATGATCCCATATTTCTCGCCATTCTTTTAAAGTGTTTGGTCCTAAGGCGGTTAATAATAATAAGCCATTTGGTTTTAAGATGCGTTGCCATTCGCGTAATACACGGTTTTGATCATGAAGCCAGGGAAATAAAAAATTTACAAATAGAAGATCGACAGTATGATCACGAAGGGGTATATTTTGTCCATCTGCGCAGGCAAACATTAGCAGATGATTTGCCGTTTGTTGTTTAGCATAGCCGATCATGTTTTCAGCTTTATCGATTGCTAGCACTTTCGAACTTGGGTAGCGCTCTTTGAGCTTGCTACTCATCCTTCCTGATCCACAGCCTATATCTACGATTACCTTTGGTTGTAATGTCATCCAATCTAAACGTGCCAACAACTCATCCCCTGCTTCTTTAGCAAGAACTGCTGCTTCTACATAATCATCAGGAGATCCATACATGCTTATTCCAAACCTTTTACTTGAAGTAATAGCACCATTCATTCGTTTTATGTTGCCATCAACTTGTTTATTTTGTGGCGGTATTTGCTTATTCTCCATCCCAATTTGCAGCCCTTGTTTAAAAGGACTGCCTATTTTAGCGCATTCTTGCGAACAATGTGCCGAATATTTGCACCCATCATTATTATCTAACAATAAAAGCCGTATCTGTGGCGCTTGTCTTGCGTATCCGCCTCCCTTTGATCACACATTTGCTTTGTTTCCCTATTGTTTTCCTATTATTGAAGTCATTACCAAACTCAAATTTCAGCACCAACTTGGTTATACGAAAGTACTTGCTACATTATTTATCCAACGTATTTTGCAAAGTTGGTACAAGAATAAATCGCTACCCGATCTTATTTTACCTATCCCACTTCATGATAAGCGGTTACAACATCGTGGTTTTAATCAAGCGTATGAAATTGCCAAACCTATTGCAAAAGCCTTCATGATTCCTGTAGATTTTACCGGAGTAAAACGTATTAAAAATACTCAAGCACAAAGTCGATTATCTTCTATAGATAGGCAAACCAATGTGGCTAATGCTTTTGTTGCTAAGCGCAGTTATACTGGAATGACCATTGCTGTTATCGATGATGTGATGACAACAGGCTATACTATTACTGAGTTTTGTCGGGTTATTCGACAAAGTGGAGCAAAAAATATAGATGTTTGGTGCTGTGCTCGCAATCAAAAATTAGGATAAGTAAAAATTTATGCAAGACATATTAGTATTTGTATCTCAACATCTCATCTTGGTATTACTTATTTTTATTACTATCGTATTATTATTATTTGTAGAATTAATTCGTATGCGACGCAGCAGTTTTTATGTTAATCCACAAACAACTATACAAAAAATAAATCATGAAAATGCTGTGATTATTGATATTCGGCCTATTGAAGTATACCGCAAGGGTCATATTGTTGGTGCATTATCGATGATAGGCCAAGAATTACGCGCTCATCCTGAGAAGTTAGAAAAATTCAAAGATAAACCAATTATATTGATTTGTGATACAGGAGAAGAATCGCGAAAATTAGCAGCGATATTTTATCAAAAATATTATGATACCTTCTCATTACATGGCGGGATGCGTAGTTGGATGAAAGCAGATATGCCTGTTATTAAGGAGTCGTGAATGGCTCATATTACCATTTATACGAAAGAAAATTGTCCTTATTGCCGCATGGCAAAGGAGTTATTTGCGGCACGTCATTTAACATTTGAAGAAATTCGTATTGATTTGGATGAAGCTAAGCGTGAAGAAATGATACGATTAAGTAATCGACGTACGGTTCCGCAAATTTTCATCAATAGTCAATCGATTGGTGGTTATGATGATCTGACTAGCTTAGTAAAGACAGGTAAACTTGATGCCATGTTAAAAAACCAATAGAGAAGGACACATTATGCAAGCAAAAACCGAAAAGGTAGCGGAGAACTCGACTGAAAAAACAGGGCAACATCCACTATTTGAGATTCAACGTATATTTGTGAAAGACATTTCTTTCGAGGCTCCAAATACACCACATACGTTTGTTGAAGAATGGAAACCAGAAGTTGCCTTGAATCTGGAAACAAAAAGTACACGTATTCAAGAAAACTTACATGAAGTTATCTTGTCTATCACGGCAACTGTGATGAGTAATAAAAAAACTGCTTTTTTGGTTGAGGTTGATCAAGCTGGTGTATTTGTTGTTTCTGGTTTTCCTAACGATCAACTACATCACATGTTAGGGAGTTTTTGTCCCAATGTATTATTCCCCTATGCTCGTGAAGTTGTCTCAGATATTGTGGTGCGTGGGGGGTTTCCTCAACTCATACTCGCTCCTGTTAATTTTGATGCTTTGTATAATAAACATATGGAAGAACAAGGTGGTGCAGGTGCTGGGCAAAAATCTAATTAAAAAGGGATACGCATGGAAGGACAGCCATTTAAGCCAATTACAATATTAGGTGCGGGTTCATGGGGGACTGCTTTAGCGCTTTATTTAGCAAGGAGTGGTCAAGTTGTTAGAATCTGGAGTGTTGAGATTCCTGAAATTGCCGCGATGCTTGCAGAACGCGCTAATAATCGTTACTTGCCTGGTTTTTCTTTCCCCGATCTTATTCAACCTACAGCAAATTTAGCTGAAGCTGTTAAAGATATAGATGATGTGATTGTTGCGGTTCCTTCAATTGGATTTCGTGAAACATTAATCATGCTTAAATCCTTAATCCCGGTTCATCTTCGTATGACTTGTGCGACAAAAGGATTAGATACGGATACTGGTCAGTTATTACATGAGGTTGCTGCAGAAGTGTTAGGTGCAAGATATCCATTTGCTGTGCTTTCTGGCCCTTCATTTGCTCGTGAGGTGGCGGCTGGGTTGCCCTCTGCTGTTGTCATTGCTAGTCAGGATAAACAATTATTAGAAGATTTAACTCATCGATTCAATAGCCAGATTTTCCGTATTTATGCGAGTCATGATGTTGTTGGTGTGGAAATCGGTGGTGCGGTTAAAAATGTTATTGCAATTGCAACTGGTATATCAGATGGAATGGAATTAGGAGCAAATGCACGTAGCGCGTTAATCACACATGGTTTAGATGAAATGATGCATTTAGGAATGGCATTAGGCGGAAAAGCAGAAACATTTGTTGGTCTATCAGGCATGGGTGATCTCATTCTTACTTGTACGGATAATCAATCGCGTAATCGTCGATTGGGTTTATCTATTGGTCAGGGGCACGATTTGCAGGAAGCAGAACGTGAAATTGGTCAAGTGGTGGAAGGTAAACGGAATGCAGAATTAGTTGTTTTGTTAGCTAAACGTCACAATGTTAGTATGCCTATTTGCGAATTGATATGGGAAATTTTGCAAGGTAAATTAGGTGTGGTATCTGGTCAAGCCGATTTATTTGCTAAGCTGTGATAGGGAGAGT
>MGXW01000072.1:0-4482 GCA_001801495.1 Gammaproteobacteria bacterium RIFCSPHIGHO2_12_FULL_37_34 | reverse complement strand
AAGCACGAAGGGTCAATGGAAATTTTGTCGTGTACTGAGGCAATTTTTTATCGTATGCTTCATAAATTTTATGACTGTGATATTGATTTCGACAAGTTATGCGGCTTATACAGCGAGTGATAACACGTGGCGTTTTTATATTGCCCCCTATCTTTGGGGAATGAACATGAATGGCAGTGTACAGGTGGCGAATAATCGCGCGCATATCGATCAAAGTTTTAGTGATCTTTGGCACCATTTGGATTGGGGCGGGATGGTTTGGTTAGGTGCTTATCGAGATCGTTTTGGTATTTTTGGTGATATTGTATTCGCAGCATTATCAGATACAGTGCACGATGGTATCTATACGGTTAAAACAAAAAATGATTATGGTGTTTATAGCGCTGCAATTTCTTATCGAGTGTATCAAGGCAATAAGATGCATGTCGAACCCTATATTGGTTTTCGATATACTGCAAATGAGACAACTGTCACACTTAATACAAGCACAATTGGTTTGAAAGCTTCAGAAAATCAATATTGGACAGACCCTATCATTGGCGCAAAATTAAAATTCACATTTACTCCCGCCTGGTATGCAATGTTGTTGGGAGACATTGGCGGTACGGGAAAAAGCACGCACTATAGCTATAATATTGCGGGATTGGTTGGTTATCATCCACAAACCATCTTAACTTCTACTACTATTTATTTAGGTTACCGTTTATTAGATCAATTTTATAGAACAGGTAGTGGCGCCAATTACTACAATTGGAATATGAAACTCTTTGGCCCGCTATTAGGGATTTCAATCGAGTTTTAATCCGCGTTTAAAAATAGAAGAGTTCTAGGGGATGATCAAAAATATCATTTTCGATTTGGGTGGTGTCCTTCTTAATATTGATTTTCAGCGAACCTACCAGGCGTTTGAAAAATTAGGTGCGATAGAATTTCCAGCTATTTATTCGAAAAACAAGCAAACAAGTTTATTTGATGATTTTGAAATTGGAAAAATATCTGCTGATATCTTTCGTCATGTGTTAAAAGAAGAGCTTAAACTTAAGATCAGTAACGAAGAGTTTGATGATGCGTGGAATGCTTTGTTACTTGATCTTCCGAAAAGTCGTTTAGATTTTATCGAACATATCAAAAAAACCCATCGTGTTTTTTTGTTTAGTAATACGAATGAAATTCATTTGAAAGCGTTTTTTCGTATTTGCCAACAAGAGTATGGGATGAATTCACTCGCGCGTTATTTTGATAAAGAATATTATTCTTGTCGTTTTGGCAAAAGAAAACCGGATCCTGATGCTTTTAAAATCATTGTGAGTGAAAATAACATAAAACCGAGTGAAACACTATTTATTGATGATACCTTGCAGCATGTGCAGGGTGCGCAACAAGCAGAACTACAGGCAATTCATTTGACACAGGATAAGACTATTTTTGATGTAATAGAACGTTAAATACTGATGAATATCCTGTATAAGAGACAATTTTTCCATTCCAATATTTTGCATCGCCATAGTGCACAATGCGATAGTTACCTGGCGGTGTTTCTTGCGGAATACGCCACACAATCGTAATTTTGGAATGGGCTATGCCGCTTCGTTGCCAATGATATTCTGTATCCCAATCATGATCACGTTTTATTGTGCGCCATGTAGCATTTTCTAAGCGTTGCACAGCAAGAAAGCTATCTTGTGTGTGATAATTGTTTTTGGGGTGGGCTCCCCAAAAAATAACTTTTACGCTATCACCAGGTTTGTAATTTATTTTGACATCTTGATAAAGATCACCAAAATGTTTTTTCCATGGTTTACTATCCAATAAGACACCAGGTTGTAAATTAATTTGCATATGCGATAAATCAAGTGGAGTAGGACCTGCTTCTACAAGTTGATGATTGCGCAATGCTGTTGCTAATTTCGTGTATTCTTGTTGCAGCGCGGCTTGTGTCCATGGACCAAAATAGGTAGAAGCACCTTCATAGCGCTGGGCTTGATATTCTTCATACGTTGTAACATATCCGGCATAAGCATTAGCTAATGTTGATAATACAATGGTGTCATCAGGAAATTGTTTTGCTATTGCTTCGCGCAAACGGCGTCCTGTCATGGTGGTTAGTTCAAATGGTGCAGCAACAATAATGAGATGGCCGATTTGTAAAATTTGTAATGGCAAAATAGAAGGTGTCCAAGGATGAGGTTTCATTTTTCCTGTTGGTAACACAATGGGCTTCACGCCTTGACAAGACGTGGTGATTAATTTGCAAATAAGTTGAGGAATCCACTTGTGGATATCATGACAGGTTACACCCTGTTTACCTAAACCTTCGCCATCTTGTGTTCCTGCAAGCATAGAAATACCAATAGCAGCAGGGCAAGTTGTTCGTAGATAACCATCCGTGTAATTTGGAGCCACCAATACATTATCCATAGCAACAAAACTATGACGATAATTCACGCCACCTGTTAGTACATTGCTAGCATGATCAAACAAATTTTTTGCCATCTTATATTGCGGTAACCCTGCTTTCTCAATGGCAAGTAGTCCCTCTTGACCCATGCCTCCTTCATGTCCATTACTATTTGGTGAACTATCCCCAGAGTTTTCCTGCGCAAAAGCAGCAACAAATGCAGTAGGTCCATTATCTGAATGAAAATCTTTTTCAAAAAGATATTCAGCATAACCTTTGTTATCACCATTAATGAGATGATTTTTATTGTTCATCGAAACACCATGTATTGGAAACCAATTAATGGTTCCAATAGGATGTCCATCTATGCTATCCAATCGAATTAAAGTCATTTGTTGATCGGTGTCACTTAAATAGCGATTGCGCTCATTTTGCGGATTAAGTAAATAAGCAGATGGCGAACGGTTATATCCCACGCCACTTAATTGTCCTGAAGCAAGTTTAATGCGTGCTAAAGTAAGGTTGTGTTGCGCACGTTCAATGGCAGCTATAATACCGTTTACAATCGTATTAAAATTTTTTCTACTAAAGCCAAATGTAGTGAGATTATAAAAAGCATAGGTGGAATAACCACCTGGCCCACTGTGTGTATGCGTTGCAGTAATTAATACATTGCTATCATCATATCGATTTGATTTTTCTTTGAGTCTTTTTATAACTTGTTGCTTGATACCTTGAAAAACTTGTCCTAAATCAACATTCACAAATACAATGCGTTTATTATTACAGGGTGATTCAATAATAAATGCTCTTGCCCACAAACGTTGGTAAATACCAGATGTTTGCTGGGTGAACATGCCATACCCCATCATACCTTCTTCTGCTGCAGGGCCGGTAATATCATATATGCCGCCCCCTACACGAAATAAATTGTTTTTAGAGCAAGCTGACCAAGTGGTGTGACAGATAATCAACAAACAGAGACCAAGAACACGAGAAGCTAATAATTTATCCATTTTTTCAATCACTTAAAAAATTAATATTGTTTTAAGGCTGTTGTTTTACAATAGCTAACAGTGGTTCAAAATAAAATAAAAATCATCATAGATCCACACAAACGAGGTGTACAGTATGTTTGCTACACGTAAAATAGTATCTGAAATGGTTAACAATCACTGGAAGAAACTTCAGGCTGTAGGAATTGGTACAGTAGGTGTTGTATTGCAGCATCAAGACGAGTATCACAATATATTATATAGATATCTTCATGTTGCAAGAGAGGTTGAGGATATCAAAACAGAATATCTAAGTGAAATAAAAAAGATTCAAAAGCAATACCAACAAGAGAAAAATAAAATAGAAAAGCGCTATCAGTATTCGTATTCTGTAATCGGAGTGTGTAGTCGTCTACCTTTTATAAAAAAGGCATTTTCTATTGAGACAACTCAGAAAGCCTTAGAAAATACTACTCGAGAAGCTCTTACGGCAGCAACTGAATCTTATCGAAGAAAACTTTATTTTAAAATAAGGGATCTGCTTGCTCTTAAATCAGAAACTAAAAAAATATTATTTGCTCATTTACATGGTTTATTATCAAAGACGCCCATACAACAATTATACATCCCAATAAATATTGAGAGAACGTTAGCAACTATCCCTGCTGATGTTGTAACAGGCTTCACTTATAGTAATGGTGAATGGATTGATCAAATTGGAGAAGATAAAGAGCTCTCTGATAGAATTGTAAAAGATCGAATTGTTTATAACGATTCAGAAAGTTATTGTAACCGGGGTAGAAAAATAATATCTAAAAGTATTAACCATACCGGAACTTATGTGAAAGAAACGTATCAAAAAGAAAGACAAGAGAAACAAAATCTTGAATGGTTGTTGAGAGAGCATGTTTCTGATGATTGCTCGGAAATGCATACACGCTTTATGGCCTCTTCTATAAAACCCTTAGCATTTGCTGCTTTCCAACGATTAACGCTATGGGGATTAGCTGCAAATAATAGTAACCAGAATCAAAGCGTAGCTAATAATCATCAGCATGAGATAACGCGAGATATAGAAGATGAACGAAT
>MGXW01000071.1 GCA_001801495.1 Gammaproteobacteria bacterium RIFCSPHIGHO2_12_FULL_37_34 | reverse complement strand
GTTTACTCAATAATATCAATATTCATCCCACCAAATACTTGCTCAACAGTTTCTTCTGCAGCTTCAGCTAACGAATAGCCTGCTTCACCGAACCATCGACGAATGGCAACCAGTTCTCGTCCGCGCAGAAAAATGTAAAATCCTAAAAAAGCCACATCAGGATCAGCATTGTTACTTTCTTGGAATGAATAACGTTCAGCGTAAGGGAGTCGTTTTTTTGCTTCAGCATTTGTGTAATGAGCAAGAATAGAAAATGCTTCTTCAGCGGTTTTAGCATGTTCTACTTTTTCTTGTACATCTTCATAATCATGAAGACGTTGTTCCATCAGTTTAGCAAGATCTTCTTCTTTAAATAATTCAGCAAAACCGTGAGGCAAGCGCTCATCTAAACCAAATACTTTATTGATAAAATCAGCATGATCCACTTGGACAACAGCTGATGCAATCATGCGATGAAAAAAAGGCACGGCTAAACAAGCGCGTTTGAATGAAGGAAGATTAAGAAAAAGACCATTATCACGTAATGTTAATGTTCCTAAACGTAAAGGCTGTTCAGCGTTTTTTTTATAAGAATCGAGTGATTCAAAATGTAGATCCTCACATTCATCACGCCAAAACCAATTCCATGATGTAGCATTAGGATTTTTTTCGCAGCATTTTAATTTGTTTAACGCTTCTATCAGTTGATTTTTTTGTGCAAGATGGTAAGAAAGGCGAATAGGTTGATAAGCCTCTCCTGTTTCTACAGTGAGAAAAGGCTTTTGCAACCGTTCAAACATTGGCATTATTGCTCCCAACAGAATTCTACTTTAATTTTGGTGCGTTAGATTTATTTTCCATACTTGTCCGCAGTGCTGTGTTTATACCTTCCTTACCTTTTTCTTTTTCGCCAATTAGTTCATTTAACGCTTTCTGTTTGTATGCAAGCTTATTATCTTGATTAGCATTAAGATAATTATACACATTTCCTTCTATAACATCTCGTGCTCGTTCAAAAAGTTCTTTTTGGGGTTTTAGAATAGGGTTGTCTTTGTCAACTCCCATCATGGTAAGTTTCATTTGTGTATCTAACATCAGTTTATTAAATTCGTAAATTTGATGAGTAATTTTATCTAATTGCTCAGGGACTTTTTGGAGCGCTTCAGTTATTTTTAATGTAATACCTAAAAGAGCTTGGCGAACTGAAAGTAATAATTCTTTTAATTCTTGGTCTTGGGGTATCATTTTTACTTGCTCCTCTCTCGAAAATTTATAGACACAATTCATTATAAACGGTTTTCCTTATAGCATACTTAATACGATATTTCACAGCGTTTTATTAAGTCTATCTCATTGTATTGTTTACATTTTAGTCATTTTTTGATAAATTATCAATTCATTAAACTTTCTTCATACTTTAACTTAGGATATAATATGAAAAAATCAATTAAATCAAATATTTATAAAAAACAAACCGGTTTTACTCTTATTGAAGTGATGGTGGTGGTTGTGATTTTAGGAATTTTGGCAGCAATTATTGTTCCCAAGATCATGAGCCGTCCAGAACAAGCGAGAATCATTAAAGTCAAACAAGACATTTTAGCCATTCAAAGTGCGTTGGATTTATATAAATTGGATAATGGATTTTATCCAAGCACTGATCAAAATTTAAAAGCGCTTGTTATTCAACCAAACATTGCTCCCATGCCGCGTAGTTGGAAAGCAGATGGTTATTTACAAGAAATCCCAATGGATCCTTGGGGACAAATTTACCAATATATCAATGACGATGAAAAACTGCGCATTTTTAGTTACGGACCAAAAGGGCGCGATGGAAACAGTGAAATTGGTAATTGGAATATGAATGAAGCTAATGCGTAATCAATTTGGTTATACGCTGATTGAAATTTTAATTGTACTTTTTATTATGAGCATTGTAACTGGTGTGGCTTTACTCAGTATTCGTTACAACGAAAACAAGCAATTAGAATCTTTTGCAAATAAATTTGTAGATCTAGTGAGATTAGCTGAAGAGCAAGCGATGCTGCAACCAAATGTGTTGGGATTGTCAATTTATCAGCATGCGTTTCAATTTTCTCATTTGCAATTATCAATGGATAAACAACAATGGCTTCCATTAGAAGATACCATATTGCATCCGCAAGTGATTCCAGATCATATTCAAATTGCTTTAGAAATTCAAGGCGATCGTATTAGTTTAAATGAAAACAAAAAACCGCAAATTATTATTTCTACGAATGGAGATATTACGCCATTTACTCTTTTTTTCGGAAAAAAAGGAGAAAAACCTAATTATGTCGTTATAGGCGATGCAGATGGGGCAGTTTATGCGACGACCATGTAGTGGTCTTTCTTTAATAGAGGTATTAATTGCACTTGCGATTGTAAGTATCGCACTCGCGGCTGTGATCAAAACCACTTCACAAAATATACAAGCTACAAGTTATTTACAAGATAAAACAATGGCAACATGGGTAGGCCAATATATTTTGAATGAAGTACGAGTAGGCGTGCTCACATTGCCAGTCGATGATGAATTAAAGCAATCGATACAATGGTTGGGGAAAGAATGGTATTTTGAAGCAAAAGCAGAACAAACAGCGAATCGACGCATTCAAAAAATAACTGTTGATGTATTTGCGCATGAAAAAAATAGTGAAGAACTTCCATTAATGAGTTTGGAGAGCTATACATATGGAAAGGAATAAACTGCATGGTTTTACTCTCCTTGAAATTCTTGTTGCATTATTTATTTTTACCATTCTTTCTATCATGTTGGTTGGAGGATTACATAGTGTTATCAATGCTCAATCGGTTACCTTGCAACATGGAGAGCGGTTGCATCAGTTGCAACTTGCTTTACTCATGATGTCGCGTGATATTGAGCAAACCATTAATCGCCCAGTCATCATCAGTTCTGGTCGTGAAGAGCAAGCATTTGTTGGGAATAATCGAATGTTTACTTTTACACATCTTGGATTAGCCCATCCAACGGAATGGATTGCGCGTAGCACCATGCAACGAACCCGCTATAGTTTTAATGACAATGCTATCTGGCGCACAACATGGCCTGTTGTTGATCAAGCGCCGCAATCGCGCTCCCATTCGCGACGTTTACTGGTTGCCACACAAGCTTCTTTTCAATATCTCGATAAAAAGGGTCGTTTCCATAATGATTGGCCAGTAGTGGGGCAACATAATGAATCCTTGCCACGTGCGATACGAATTTATTTAACACTACCAAAATGGGGTGAGCTGAGTCAGCTATATGTTATACCACAATAGAAATCAATCGGGCGTTGTCGTTGTTGTTGCACTTTTTATCGTTGCGTTGGTTGCAGCGATATCATTTGCGATGATGGAGCGCTTGGAGCGAGATACAAGGCGAACAACATTATTATTGCGTAGTATTTACGCTGAATGTATTGCGCAAGGATCCATTGCTTGGGCGATGGACCAATTACGTAACGATTGGGAAAGACAAAAAGCCAATCGTGTGATTGATCTTATTCCTATTCAATCGCCAGTTGATAAAATAAACGGTTATCAAATTGTTAGCACTATTTATGATATGCAAGCGCGCTATAATTTAAATAACCTCAGCAATTTACAAAATCAAGATGGATTTCATCATTTGCTAAAGGCGATTGATCCTAAATGGAGTGAAGGGAAAACAACTGAAATTATAAAAGGAATTACGGATTGGATAACGCGAGGTAAGCAACAAAACGATTATTACTATTATTATTTATCTTTACCCACACCTTATCGCGCTGCTCATCGTGAACTATGGAGTATTGATGAATTACGATTAATAAAAGGGATGACACCGTCTTTATTTAATCATTTAAAAAATTATGTTGTAGCATTACCAGAACCAACTTTAGTGAATGTGCAAACAGCATCTGCACCAGTACTCATGACACTTAGTCCAAGTTTTACCTTAGAGGCTGCGCAAGCCATTGTTGAGCTGCGCAAACAAACACCGTTTACTACTACCAAACAATTTCTTAATTTGGGTATGGTTAAAAACCAGCCGATTACTGAAGATAAAATCGTTGTGACGAGTCAATATTTTCTAGTTGAAACGACTGTTAGCATAGAGAAGCAACATATTCTGCTCTATACTTTGCTTGCACGTCGAACAAACAATAGTGGTGGCAAAGCAGATGTAGCTATTTTGTGGCAAAGCAAAGGTACGTGGTGATGCAAGAGAAACTTATTATTTATTTATCGACAAACGATTATTCTAAATCATCTTGGTTTTTGGTGAATGAAGAAGGTATCAGATGGCGTGCGTTGCAAGATGATGCAAGTAGTTTGGCGCACATTGCAGAGGGTAAAGATGTGATTGTGATTGTACCTGCTGAAGATGTATTGCTTACTCTTGTTCAATTGCCCAAAATGAATCGTTCGCGTTTGCAACAAGCGCTTCCTTACGCGCTAGAGGAACAATTAATTGATGATGTAGCTAGTTTGCATTTTGCAACTGGAAACAATCAAGCGAATAACGAATGGCCTGTGGCTGTGGTTTCACATCAAAAAATGCAGCAATGGTTAGCATGGCTGCAATCTTGGAACATCAAACCAGATGTGTTGCTGCCTGTTTCACTTGCCATGCCACTTGAAGATGGAAAAACCAGTGTATTGATAAATGATACGGTAGCAGTGCGCACACATATTCATCAAGGGTTTGGTTGTGATAAAAATAATTTACAACAATTGACACAAATTGTTTCGGTAACAGAAACGCAACATGTTAAATTGTGCACGTTGGATGATGTGGTAAAGGAAGTTATAAAAACGACATCTCTTAATCTATTACAAGGAATCTATGCAGTTAGAAAAACAAAATTTTTTCAAGCGAATAAAATAATTCGAGTGTTATCTTATCTTGCTACTGCTTTTATCATCTTATTATTTTTATATCCCATGGTATCTTATGTGATATTAAAACAACGTTTAACTGATATTGATACACATATTAATGCCATTTATAAGCGACAATTTTCACAAGCAGGTAGCATCATTGCACCTAAAGAGCGTATGGAGGAGAAGCTACAGCGATTACAAGGGCAGCAAGGAAAAAGTCATTTTCTGTTGTTAGCAGGTTACGTGGGGATCGCGATGCAACATGCTCAAGCTATTACTTTAAAACGTATGGATTTCCAGAATAATCAACTGACATTAGAACTCATTGCGACATCATCAGAAGATTTTTCAATGTTTGCAGATGCTTTAATTCAACAAGGCCTACAAGTCAAGCAAGAACACGCGAGTTTAATAGGGTCACATATTCACGCGACTTTAGTTGTGAGTGCGATGTAAATCCAATTGATATAAAGGTAATGATACAGTGATCTATCAAGAAAAGTGGTTCAAGATAAAAGAATGGTGGTTAACGCTTGCTTTAAGAGAGCGTAAAATCATTACTATAGGCAGTTGTGTCGCTATGATTTTAATTGTTTATGCAGGAATATGGTCGCCATGGTTAAATCATATCGCATTCATGCGAGAGCGTGTTAAGACCAATCAACAGGTATTGTCGTGGATGCAATCAGCAGATCAAGAAATTCAGAAAATAAATAAACAAACAGATCATAAAATCATTTCACCTATTATTTTACTTACATTATTACAAAAACAAATGAGCCAATTTGGATTAGAGAAAAATCTTACTCAATTAAAACAAGCAACCAATGAAACAATTGACATGCACTTTCAAAAAGTTGAATTTGATCAACTGATTCGCCTATTGTTATTCGTGACTAAGCAATATGCAGTCAGTATTTCTCAGGTTACAGCCATAGCAGAAGGCACACCGGGTCTTGTGAATGCAGATGTCGTGTTGAAGTTTTAAAAAGGCTATCA
>MGXW01000070.1 GCA_001801495.1 Gammaproteobacteria bacterium RIFCSPHIGHO2_12_FULL_37_34 | reverse complement strand
AATAAATCGCGACACAAAGGCACCTACTCAAAATAACGTATCAGGTCACAACGCACTAGCTCTTGCAGCAAGGCAAGGACAGGCAGAAATTGCTGAACTATTAATTACTCACTATCATGCTAATGTAAATGCTCGCGATGCCTCTGGCGCAACTGCTGTGATGTTCGCTACTGAAAATGGCTATAAAAATGTCGTTGATGTCCTTCTGAAAAATGGTGCTGATTGTTCTATTGCCTTGCAGAGGAATACTAGTTATCACAAGCATTTTAATGTCGTAGCAGGCGACACTCCTTTACATGTGGCTTCGCGATTAAATAACGTTGCTATTGTGCGGAAATTAATTAACAGTAACGCTAATATTGAAACAGTTAATAGTCAAAAACAAACACCTCTCGATGTTGCTGTAAAAAATGCTAAAAACGAATTAAAATTACTTGATTATTTAACGAAGACAAATCGTCGTGAAAACAATCACTATAAAACATCGTTTAGTATTTTTGGTCATACATTTGTCTTTGGATATTCCGCCAAACAAAAAAAAGATGCGGCAAGTGCATTGAAAGAAGTTGTTTTTAAAGGCGCCCACAAATCTTGCTTAGACACTCATAAAGGTGCTCTCAATAATGGCGAACTTAAAACTATCTACCGTAGTTTACGCTATCGCTATATTATTTAAGCCAAGAGCAAGCTATTGATTTTTTATTATTGATAACTACAAAAGATCTCATCGATTCGCTGTTTCAGCGGTGGTCGTAATGGTTATTTTACTAGCCTGTGCTTGTAGCATATGCATGGTACGCAGAATTTTTAATGCTTCAAATAATTGAAAATCATCATACGCAAGTGAAAGATCACTATTTAAAATTGGATGAAGAGGTTTTTGCGATTGATCAATACCCAGTTTAATATGATTTTTAAGTTGATATTCCTTAATGGGTTCAATCATCGCTAATTCTTCATCACCTTTGTTTCTCGCAATTTTCAAATCATCTACTTGTACATCGGGTACAATACCAACGTTTTGTATAACTCGCCCTGAAGGCGTGTGATAAAGCGCTGTCGTTAATTTCAATGCGTGTGTCTTATCAAGCGGAATAACAGTCTGCACAGAGCCTTTCCCAAAGCTCGTGGTACCCACAATAACCGCGCGTTGATAATCTTGTAATGCGCCAGCAACAATTTCTGATGCTGATGCTGAACCACCATTGATAAGCACAACAATAGGCGCGCCATTCAAAATATCTTTACCCGAAGCTTTAGCACTGTATTGTGCTTCTGGCAATCGGCCTTCCGTATAAACAATAACTTCATTAAATTTTTTTAGTTTTTTACTATCTAAAAAGTGATCCACCACTTGGACTGCTGTTTCTAACAACCCGCCAGGATTGTTGCGTAAATCAAGAATAATTCCATTTAATCGTCCTTGATTTTTATTTTTTAATTCAAGAATTGCATCGCGCATGAGTTTGGGAGTGGGTTCTTGAAATTGCGAAATTCGAATGTAGCCAAAATCATTATCCATCATTTTGCTTTTTATGCTAGCAATATGAATAGTTTCGCGGGTCATTTTGAAAATGAGCGGAGCCTTTTCACCTTTACGCAATACAGTCAACGTTACAAGTGTGCCTGGTTTCCCACGCATAATTTCAACTGCATCTTGTAAAGTCATCTCACTTACCAGTTTGCCATCAATTCCAACAATATAATCACCTGATTTAATACCTGCTTTAGAAGCTGGTGTATCATCCATGGGGGCAACAATTTTAAGGACACCAAATTCTGGTGTAACTTCAATACCTACACCACCAAATTCCCCACTCGTTGCCATTAATAAAGTTTTATAAGCTTCCTGATCTAAATATTCAGAATGAGGATCAAGGCCACTCACCATTCCACGAATAGCATCATCTAATAAAGCTTTATCTTTCACTTGTTGAACGTAGAAATCTTTAATTAACACAATCGTATTAGTAAACCGATTGACATCCCCTTCCTCTACGGATGACTCTTTTTCTTTATCCACATCCAAGGTTTTTTGAGGTGTTTGAATAGCTATCCGTGTTGATTGTAAGGAGTTTAAAAATGACTCTGCAAATGCAGGCGAATGGAAGCTTGCAAGAGCAATGGATATACTTAAAACTAAACTAACCATTCGTATGTTCATTGTCATGCCTAACATCTAATTATTTTAATTATAGCATTTCAAACCCACTTCAGAGGGATTTTTCCATCAATCAATTCGATCAATCGCTCTCCTGTCATGTCAATTGGTTTTGGCACATTCATTAAATACAATATAGTAGGCGCAATATCAGATAAACTACCATTGTTTTTCAATATCTTAGCTTTGCGGCCAATATATAAAAAAGGTACTGGTTCGCTAGTATGAGCAGTATGAGGCTGGTTTTCTTTAAAATCAAAGAGTTGTTCAGCATTTCCATGATCAGCTGTTATGATTATTTCACCACCAATCATCTTGATATTGTTAATGATTTTTGCAAGGCAATCATCTATGGTTTCAATTGCTTTCACTGTCGCTTTAAAATCGCCCGTATGTCCTACCATATCCGGATTTGCAAAATTGCAAATTATTAAATCGTATGAATTCCCCTTTATTTCTTGAATCAGTCGTTCTGTTAGAATGCGTGCACTCATTTCTGGTTGCAAATCATAAGTTGCCACAATAGGAGAAGGAATTAATATTCTATTTTCACCAGGATAAGGAACCTCGATGCCTCCATTAAAAAAAAATGTAACATGAGCATATTTTTCGGTTTCAGCAATACGCAATTGTTTGAAACCTTGGTGACTGATACATTCAGCCAAAATATTTTTCAATGGTTGCGGTAGAAAAACAACAGGTAAACCAAATCGGCTATCATATTCTGATAAACAAACAAATTGATAAAGTTGCGGCCATTTTTTTCTTTTGAATCCATCAAATGCTGTATCTATAAATGCTCGCGTAATTTCTCGAGCACGATCAGAACGAAAATTTGCAAAAACAATACTATCGCCATCCTGAATGGTAATAGGTAAAGCATGATGAGCGCAAATACTGGTAGCCTTTACAAATTCATCACTTTCACCTCGCGCATAAGCTGCTTCTAGCGCCTTTAGCGGGTCATCAAAATGATAAAGAGCATCACCTAAGGTTAGTAAATCGTATGCTTGTTGAATCCGCTCCCAACGTTTATCTCTATCCATCGCATAATAACGACCAATCATAGAAACAATCTGCCCACAATTTAATTGTTGACAATAATTACTAAGATTTTTAAGCGATGTCATAGCACTACGCGGTGGTGTATCCCGCCCATCAAGAAAGGGATGAAGATAAACTTGTGAAAGACCGAGCTTGGCAGCCAATTTCACCATGGCAAACAAATGTTTCTCATGGCTATGTACACCGCCGGGTGAAAGCAAGCCCATAATATGTATAGCTTTCTGGGTAGATTTGGCTTGATTAAAAGCTGACAATAAGGTTGGATTTGTAAAAAATGTGCCATTTTCAATTGCTTGATCAATACGCGTTAAATCCTGATAGATAACTCTTCCTGCCCCCATGGTAAGGTGGCCCACCTCAGAATTTCCCATTTGCCCTTCGGGTAATCCAACAGAGCGGCCTGAACCAGCTAAGATGGTATGAGGATAGTTCTTCCACATGGCATCCCAATTTGGTTTATGTGCTGCTGCAATCGCATTAAATGCGGTATCTTCTCGATAGCCCCAACCATCGAGAACAATAAGGAGAAGTGGATGCGGGCGGATAGTCATAAGTGTAAGCTAGTAAAATGATTATTATCACAAGAATTTAAGTGCTTAGCTATCAAAAATAGTTTATTTTGGTGGGAAGTACGAAAGGATATCGATCAATGAAAATAGGAAAAATAATCGTAACTACCGGGATGCTTTTTTTGACTTCATTCAATCCATTAAGTTACGCAACAGAAAATACGGTTAAAGATCCTCTTATCGGTTTTAATCGAATCATGTTGGATTTCAACGAAAGAATTGACATCACCATTTTAAAACCTATTGCCACTTTATATAATAAAATTATTCCTAAACCACTTAATCAAGGTATTAATAATTTTTTTAACAATATTCATAATCTGCCCAATATTGCAAATGATTTATTACAATTACATATTGCCCAAGCTGCAAATGATTCTTGGCGTCTCCTTATTAATACTACTATAGGTGTGGGTGGATTATTTGATATAGCTGAACGAATTAATTTACCTTTATATACGAATGATTTTGGGTTAACTTTAGCGCGATGGGGATATCAGGATTCAAGCTACATTGTATGGCCATTTTGGGGGCCAAGCACTATTCGTGATGGTATTGGCGGAACAGTAGATTATTTTGCGTTTTCCATTTACCCGCGCGTTAACCCCGATAGAGCACGCTACGAACTATATGCTTTAGGAGTGGTTGACAGAAGAGCACAATTATTACAACTACAACCCATGCTAGAAGAAGCTATACTTGATAAATACAGCTTTATGCGGCACGTTTATATGCAAGGTCGCGCTTCTCAGATTGAGAACAATTTGCATCTCGGTTATGATGGTCGTTCAACTATTCCTGCAGAACCTTATGAGCTTTCTGCAGAAATAGGCGAAGAAGCGACTCAGAACTAAATAGAAAATTGACGAGGTGGCAGTCATGACAGATATTGCTTCTTTAATTACAACAGCTACAACAACATTACACGAATTATCCAAACAAACCGAAGCTTTAGGGGTGGGGTTACAAAATGCCGCGCCAGGAAATAAAATGGGTACACCTAATCATTCTATTCAATACTTATTGGATATTTCACTCGAGCTCACTAACATAGCTCATGAATGCGAAAAATTAATTCCCCAACATTTGCAACATCCGAGTATTCAAAAAAAACATGACGCATGATGATCCCGAACAAAAAAATAAGCTTTTAGAGCTAATTCGCTCTGCCTTACAGCGCGAATCCGATTTACGTGAAAAATATAAAATCGGCGATAAATTTCGTTTTATTCGTGATTGCTTACAAGCGTTACTCTCCAAAGTGGAAGAACATGCTAAAGCAAAACAAGTAACCGCACAAACGGAAAATAAAATATCCCCTGATGAAATATTAGTTTATGTTTATCTTTATAATGCACAAGGTAATATGTTGAAATCTTGGGTGACTATGCTAAATCCTAACGTTTTCTATGAATACAGCGTTAATCGCCCTATTTATGCTGAAAAATCCTATATAGAAGCATGGATTAGAAGCAGACCAAACAAAGCTCAGCATGCTTATTTAACCATTTCTATAAAAGCGCACGATAGAATTCAACATCCAGAATTAGAGTCACTAAAAGATATACTCGGTCATCCACTCATCAAAGTAAAAGAAGGTGCTTTACATGTTGATAAACTTATTTCTCTCACTTATGGTGAGAAAGATTATCGATTAAATGAAAACGGAGAGTTAGAGATTTTGAAAAAATCTTCACTTTCGTTTTGATTGTGGACCAGATGGCGGCTCCATTGGCTTTTCAATGTTTTCCCTTGATTTGTTGTCTGTATTTTCTTTTTGTTTCATGTGCTGTAATGCGCGCATGGCTTGCTGAACAATAGGAGAACCGGAACCAAACCATGCTTTCACTTTATTAAATTCCGCACTGTTATGTTTCATTTGGGGAATCTGTGTATCGCTACCTGATATATCAATTTGCTTTTTTTGTACTTCTTTGATTTCAAGAGAGGAAGTATCCGTCATGTCTTGTTTTTTCTTACTCAGATTATCCAAAAATGAGGATTTTTTTAAAAAATCTTGGCGATGTTTCTTCTCATCGGTAATCACTTTTTCAACTTTTAAAGCCTGCTGAGATTGTCGTTTATCAGATTTTTCTTTATCCTCATGATACCGCTCCTCCACCGCTTGACGATGTTTTCGTTTATCAATATCCATTTGAATTTTAGCTTTAGAATCGATTTTCACACCTGATGTACTGGTGGTGCTTTCGTTAGGCTCTACACTTTTTTTATCTTTATCTGATTTTCGGCAAGATGAACAAATGCTGCCGTATAAAGCACCTTGCAGCCCTGCTAGCTGTAAAAAAGCCGAAAGGGGTTTTTGCAACCCACAACTACTGCAGGTTTTGGTTAACTGTGGATTAGCCGGATTCACTGACGTACCCTTTGAAAAATTCGAGCTCAATATAATATACCTTTATAAAGTGTAGCAAATAATCAGATTTTTTGTATGAGAATAATAGCCACGTTATCTCAAATCTTTGTAAGAGAATACCAACCTGCTATTGCGAGAATGTTGCTTCTGAAGAAAAAACGAAAAAAGTGTTCATTGAGCTCTGTTGTAGTCTATGTGAACGAGGGACGTCGCGGCCATGGATGGTTCAAAGCGCCGAGTACAGGGATGTACGTTCCCGAGTCGCATAGACTACAACAGAGCTCAATGAACACTCTTAGAAAGAACGAATAAAAGTAAATACAACCTTGCTTGAGAAGGCTATATTCGATATGCTCATATGTTTTCGTCAATAATTTAATTAAATTGGAGAATAAGTAATATGACAAAAGGACCATCTTTACAAGATCCTTTCTTGAATTCCTTGCGCAAAGAAAAGATCCCTGTATCTATTTATCTTGTGAATGGTATTAAATTACAAGGGGTAATAGAATCGTTTGATCAGTTTGTCGTGTTGTTGAAAAATACAGTCAGTCAGATGGTATACAAACATGCTATTTCAACAATTGTTCCTGCACGAAATGTATCCTCAGCATTTGAATATGGTAATAATGGTTATCATAGTAATAATGCTGGGAATATCAACAAAAATAGTAGCAACCATACCAAGCCAGGGTTTCCTCAAGAGTAATGGTATTGGAATATTTTTTTGTATAGGAAATCCAATTGAATGATCGTTCACGCAGCAAAGAACGCGTTATATTAGTTCATGTTCATTTTCCTGCTGGTAAAATGCAGGAAGATTTACATGAATTCAGTGAACTTGCTATTTCTGCTGGAGCAACAATTGAAACTGTGGTTACAACTACACGGCGCGTTCCTGACGCAAAATATTTTATAGGCTCAGGTAAAGCTGAAGAAATTCGAGATCTTGTGCTTACTCATCACGTGCGGGTGGTTCTCTTTAATCATGTACTCACACCCGCCCAAGAACGCAATTTAGAACGATTACTAACATGTCGCGTACTGGATCGTACTGGGTTAATTCTAGATATATTCGCACAGCGTGCGCGTAGTTTTGAAGGAAAATTGCAAGTCGAATTGGCACAATTAAAACATCTCGCTACGCGGTTAGTTCGTGGTTGGTTACATCTTGAGAGGCAACGTGGTGGAATTGGGTTACGCGGTCCCGGTGAAACACAATTAGAAACAGATAGACGTTTAATTCGCAATAAAATAAAAATTATTTCTGCACGACTGAACCAAATTCGCAAGCAACGTGCATTAGCAAGACGCGCACGACGTAAAGCAACTATTCCAACAATAGCCTTAGTAGGCTACACCAATGCTGGCAAATCTACTTTATTTAATTGCTTAACTGGATCAACAGTGTTTGTTGCCAATCAATTGTTTGCAACCTTGGATCCAACCCTAAGACGCGTTCCTTTCCCTGGAATAGGAACCATTATTCTCGCTGATACGGTTGGATTTATTCAACACTTACCACATCATCTTATTGAAGCCTTTCATGCCACACTTGAAGAAGTCAGTGAAGCAAATTTATTACTCCACGTGATAGATGCAAATGATGAGAAACGAGAAGCGCATATCGAACAGGTAAACAAGGTGCTCGAAAGCATTCATGCCGAACAAGTCCCTCGTTTTTTGGTATACAACAAAATTGATTTAATTTCTAATTTAGAACCACATATTGTTCGAGATGAAAATAACCGTATCAAACGTGTATTCATTTCTGCTAAAAACAATCAAGGTATGCAAGAATTAATAGAAGCTATAAAAGAAACATTAGCTACCGATATAGTCGAACAAAGAATTATTTTGGCGCCTAAACAAGCAAAATTACGAGCTCATTTATATGCAAAAAAAGCAGTTATTTCAGAAAAAATTGATCCTGAAGGTAACTATCATCTCCTTATTCGCTTGCCTAAAGTAGAGTTAGATCAGTTTTTTCGGTAGTATGAGTTCTACCACAAAAGAGGAGAGCATTCAATGAACTGTATCATCGCCTATGTGACTCGGGAACGTACATCCCTGTACTCGGCGCTAAAACCATCCGTGGCCGCGACGTCCCTCGTCTACATAGGCGATGATACAGTTCATTGAATACTCTCCAAAAGAGGAATAAACAATGAGTATAAATTGGTCAATGTTTGTGAGTGCTATAGGATTATTATTTGTTTTTGAAGGCATCATGCCTTTTTTGTCACCTACATTTTATCGCCACGTGATGCAACAAATGATGTTTCTGAGTGATCGAATATTACGCAGTATTGGTTTTGCTAGTATGCTCATTGGATTAATGATAGTTTTTATCGTCCATCAGTTTTAAAAAAGAGAATAAGTATGGGTAAAAGCATTGTTGTATTAGGAAGCCAATGGGGTGATGAGGGAAAAGGCAAAATTGTAGATATGCTCATGCAACGCGCAAGTGTTGCTATTCGTTTTCAAGGAGGGCATAACGCCGGTCATACGTTAGTGATTAATGGACAAAAAACTATATTACGGCTTATACCATCCGGCATTCTTCACCCCCATGCGGAATGCTTGATTGGGAATGGAGTAGTATTATCACCAACCGCTTTGTTAGAAGAAATTGAAGAACTGGAAAATCGTGGTATGGAAGTCACTAAACGCTTGCGTATCAGCGAAGCTTGTATTCTATTACTTCCCTATCATGTTGCTTTAGATCGTGCTCGTGAACAAGCAAAAGGTAAATCTGCTATTGGAACAACTGGCCGTGGTATAGGTCCCGCTTATGAAGATAAAGTTGCAAGACGCGCGCTACGTTTTGGAGATTTATTTAATGAAAAACGTCTTCGTATGAAACTCGAAGAAGTACTCAGCTATCACAATTTTGTATTGCAACATTATCATCAACATCCACTCATTGAATGCCAACCATTATTCGAACAATTATTAATGATGGTTCCACGCCTAAAACCTATGCGTGCTGATATTGTCGCCTTACTCACACAATTTCGTAATGAAGGTAAACACATGATGTTTGAAGGCGCACAAGGAACATTTCTTGATATCGATCATGGTACGTATCCTTTTGTTACTTCATCAAACACTGTTGCGGGTGCTGCTTGCGTGGGTAGTGGCTACGGACCCAAGCATCTTCATTATATTCTTGGAATCACTAAAGCATATACTACGCGCGTGGGTTCAGGGCCTTTCCCTACTGAATTAAAAGATGACGTTGCTAAGCATTTATCAACTCGCGGAAATGAATTCGGATCAGTCACTGGTCGGCCACGTCGTTGTGGATGGTTGGATATGGTCGCACTTCGACGCGCCATACAATTAAATAGCTTTTCTGGTTTATGCGTCACTAAATTAGATGTACTCGATGGTTTATCTACTATCAAAATCTGTACTAGTTATCGTTTACACGACAAACAGTACGTTGATCCCCCACTTGACAGTGATCTCTATGAAGCTTGTGAACCACAATATGAAGAATTGCCTGGATGGGTAGAATCTACCGCCAATATTCGTCATTTTGATGATTTACCTCAAAACGCGCAACAATATCTTTTGTATATAGAAAAATTAGCTGGCATTCCAATTGATATTATTTCAACAGGTTCCGACAGAGAGGATACTATTGTCTTGCGGCATCCTTATGACGATTAATGCCGAGGAGAGGAGTCGAACCTCCACAGGGTTTCCCCCACAGGCATCTGAAACCTGCGTGTCTACCAATTCCACCACCCCGGCGGCATCTCATTTAAACATACTTAATCATACATTAACTGATCTAAAGCCGTCACTTCTCCACGCGGTGTCCCTTTCATTAATTCATTCATGACATCAATCAAGCAAAGTAAGCGGAGCACATTAGGAGTAATATCGTCAAAAATAACCTTTACCCCTAATGCCGTACCCTCCGCTTCTTCAAAGGTTGCGCCTATGCCATATCCCAAACATAAGGAGGATAATTGATCGGCACGTCTTGCCATACCTGGTAATAATCCAGTAGGAGAAAACACTTCTTCCATGGTCATCGGTCGCCCATTTAAACTAAATTGAGCATTCTTCACTCGAGCCACCTTCATCATGAGTTGTGCAATATCGAAATTTGCCATTAGTTTTTCCACCATGGTTGAGCAATCTTACGTGGACCTGCAATATAAGCACGCAACCAACGAGAAAACACTATGGGGGTAAATCCAAAGCGTTCAAGAATAGTAAAAAACACTATAGCTAATAAAGCAAAAACAAACGTATATAAACGAATATGCAAAAACAAAATGAGTAAGGGGAAGGTCGCTCGAAAATCAATAAAAAACAATCTTACATTTCTTGCTGAATCACGCCAGTGCGCCATACGTCATAAACCTATTCAAATTTTCTAGCTAACGTTATACCATGGTAAAGGATGTTTTTTCATCTGGCTATAGGATCAATGTATGAATTATAGAATCAGCCTTCTTATGTTTGCGTGTTGCTTATTATATGCTTGCGCCTCCTCTGCTCCGCCTAAAGGATTCGATGTCAACAAAAGTGAAGCCTCCTTAGCTGAAGCATCTTATTCTGTCAGCCGTTCTGTTGTTGATCTCGCTGAAACCGCACAAGCAGCTCATCCGCTTCCTAGCTTAGCACCACCTCCAAGCCCTGCCACCTACGGTATGGCAGGATTAACAACGGTGGACTGGTCTGGCCCTGTTGAACCTTTAGTAAAACAAATTGCTTATGCCGCCAATTACCGAGTGCGTGTCTTAGGAACACCCCCTGCTATTCCATTATTGGTAACCGTGTACGCAAAAAATACCATGCTTGGTGATGTTTTAAGAGATGTCGGTTATCAATGCGGAAGGCGTGGCACGATTACCGTTTTCCCAGAAAGTCGTGTCATCGAGTTGCGCTATGCGAAAAATTAAGCAATTTTCTAGGATTTGTTTTGGTTTTGTTTTCATCCTATTTGCTGCTTGCAGTACCTATCAAAAAAATATTGATAATGTAGATACAACAGATATTACACAATTAGAAAATGTTAAAGTTTCTCCTTATAATTCATCTGTTACAAAAACCGAGCTCAGCCAAATGCGTATTAAATCGTTGCAAGATTCTGCTATGAGCATTGGCGCACAAGGTGGGTTGGCTTGGGCATCGGATCAAATGAATACCCGCATGGAGCGTGATAGGAAATATCTCGATAGCACTTATAATTTTTATGCCATGGTACTAAGCCATGGTGTGCTTCCTCCTGTACTAGAAGAAGGTGATAATAGCCTAAACCTTGATGATCCTAATACAATTCGCGTAGCTGATAAAACGTATAAAATTGCTCAGCAAGCACGCTTTGCTACCGCCCCGCCTACTTGGCGTGATTATTTATGGTTTAATTTTTCTAAACCCACCTTACCTGATAAAACCTTATTACCACGTACAGAGCAAGAACAAAAAGTTTGGAAGACTGGTGTATATACCGGTTGGGAAAAAGGAATTGAGCAAGCAAGCAGTATTTTTCAGCAAAATCTCGCTCGCTTAAAACGAGATTTCCGCGGCATGGTTTTATATCGTAAATTACTTCAAGAAAAAATGATTAGTCCGCCCTTTGTATCACGAACAGAATTAGGCGTCACCGGTGATGGCATTGATATGCGCGTGAATGATCAAGTATTACGAATTGTTGAACATCCTAAATTGCAAGTTAATACTAAAGGTTGGCGTGCTGTGGTAATCAAACATGACTGATTTTTTATTTCCTCAAGAACCTATTCGCTTATCCATTGATTCTGCTCATGAGATTCTCATGCACAGTGTCAAATTAGGAGCATCAGATATTACTTTTCAAACGGGTGAACCAATTTTTGCAGAAATTTATGGACGACTAAATAAAGTTACACGTAGACGATTATCTAATACTGAAATTGGCGATGTATTAAATGCCATGTACGGACCCAATGCCACCACTATTATCATGTCTGGTAAAGATATTGATACTCATTACGAAATTCGACCTAATCGTTCTGATCGATATCGATTTCGTATTAATGGTACAGGATGCATGGTAGAAGGACACGATGGCATACAAATTACTGCGCGAACTATTCCAAGCGACCCACCAACATTAGAAAGCATGAACTTGCCTCAAACCATTCTCGATGCAATTGCTCCTGAGCAAGGTGTGGTTTACGTGACAGGTGCAACTGGTTCAGGGAAAAGCACCTTGCTTGCTGCCATTATTCGAAACATAGCAGAAAATACTGAAAGCCATCGTAAAATTTTGACTTATGAAGCACCTATTGAATTTGTTTATGATAGCGTAGAAAAAACATCTAGTATTGTCAGTCAATCAGAAATTCCACGGCATTTACCTAGCTTCGCTGCTGGCGTACGCAATGCATTACGCCGTAAACCTCGTTTAATATTAGTAGGCGAAGCAAGGGATCCAGAAACAATTGCTGCCGTTATGGAAGCTGCTATGACAGGTCATCCTGTTTATACCACCTTGCATAGCAACAGTGTTGCTGAAACGATACGCCGTCTAGTCATTACATTTCCGCCTGAGGAAAGACAAGGTCGAACGGTTGACATCATCGAAACCGTACGCTTAGTTATTTCCCAACGATTAGTGCCTACACCAGAAGGCAAGCGTATTGCTCTACGTGAATATCTTGTGTTCAACGAAAAAATTCGCGATATTTTGCTAGAAACCGATATTCTCAATTTAACCCATGTCGTACGCAAATTAGTAAGAGAACATGGACGCACAATTCAAACCGATGCTCAAGAAAAATTTAAAGCTAAAATGATTACTGAACGTCAATATCGCCTAATTGTAGAACAAACCAAGCGAGAGGAAAAAGATACGGGAGGGATGTAATCAATGAAACACCTGACCTTACAAACCGTAGTATTTTCTTTCACTTTGTTTCTGAGTGCATGGCTTTTGTTTTGGGTTGAACCACTCGTTGCTAAAATGCTCTTACCACTACTCGGTGGCACACCTTCCGTTTGGAATACGAGCATGATGTTTTACCAAGGCTTATTATTACTTGGTTACCTGTATGCTCATCTCATTACTCGCTACTTAACATTACGAAATCAAGTGATTTTTCATGTCCTATTATTAATAGCTGCGTTATTTACCTTACCCATTGTCATGCCTGCTTATTTTACTACACCTAGTATCTATTACCCTATCACGTGGCTATTAACTGCTTTAATGCTCATGATTGGCGCACCATTATTTGTTCTGTGTGCAACCGCACCTTTACTGCAATATTGGTTTTCAACAACCACGCACAAGCGGGCACATGATCCTTATTTTTTATATGCGGCTAGCAACTTAGGAAGCATGCTTGCATTATTAGCCTATCCATTCGTGTTAGAACGTATGCTCACGTTGCAAGAACAAAGTATCACTTGGAGTATGACATATGGCATACTCATTTTGTCGATGATAACATGTGCTACTTTTCTCAAATCTTCTAACGTATCACCTATCCCAACAACCAAACCATCCACTTTGAATGATCAACCATCTTGGCAACAACAATTACGCTGGATAGTATTAGCCTTTGTGCCTTCCAGTTTGTTACTTGCTGTTACAACTTATTTAACAACCGATGTAGCATCCATTCCTTTATTATGGGTTATTCCACTTGCCATTTATTTACTGACATTCATTATTACATTTTCACATCAGCAATTCTTTCATCACCATTTTATGTTGAAGTTACAGCCAGTCACGCTAGCTATGATGATATTAATACTAACAACTAAAATTTCTTTTCTATCATTTTCCGCAATATTTCTATTTCAACTATTAAACTTTTTTGTTTTTGCTATGGTTTGTCATGGGGAATTAGCAAATCATCGACCATCCACTCCTTACTTAACAAAATTTTACCTTTGGATTGCTGTCGGTGGTTTATTAGGCGGCTTATTAAATGCGCTCGTTGCTCCGTTAATTTTTAACGATCTATGGGAATATCCTCTCGTATTAGCGTTGGCTTGTTTCCTAAGACCTCCGATAAAAGAAACAGGAAATAAACTATTCACCATTTTATTTGTGATTATCATACTATCGTTCTCTATCAATATCGGTACGGCACTATGGCGTATACCGGAGGTGTTTAACAGAATTGAAATTTATATCTATATGGCTGCCAATCTTCTTGTTATGCTCTATGCACAACAATCATCTTTTCGGTATGGTGTGTTAGTATCACTGTTACTTTTAATTGGATATGTTTTTCTTCAACCAGTTACTCAACATGCTCTCTTTCAAACACGCACTTTTTTCGGCACCTATAAAATTACAACGGATCAAACAGCGAGCGTTCATAAATTAATGCACGGTACCACCTTGCATGGTATGCAATACACACAGCGTGAAAAACAAAAAGAACCGTTGGCATATTATGGAAGCCCTTTACAAGAAGTTTTTTCTGTTTTACCTACCCAACCACTTCATATTGCTGCCATTGGCTTAGGAGTGGGAACGGTTGCCTGCTATCGTCGTCCACAAGATACGCTTACCTTTTTCGAAATCGATCCGGCTGTCGTAAAAATAGCAAAAAACACACGCTATTTTACCTTTTTACATCTTTGTCCACCAACCAACATTATCTTGGGCGATGCTCGTTTAACGATCCAACACGAACCCGATCATGTCTATGACATTATTATTGTTGATGCGTTTAGCTCTGATTCCATTCCTATTCATCTTTTGACAAAAGAAGCGTTAAACATTTACTTAAAAAAGCTCAAAAAAAACGGATTATTAGCTCTACATATTTCTAATCGTCATCTCAAACTCGCTCCGATTTTGGCGCGCATTGCAAATAACGTGCAATTGAAAAGCGTAGTAGGCTTTTTTAAAGTGGATTCTAACATTCATCCCCATATTCATTCTTCACAATGGGTTGTGCTCTCTCGTCAAATGAAGCCTTTACAAACTTTATTAATCTATCCTGAATGGAAGATTTTAATCGCCCATCCTAATACACCTTTATGGCGTGATGATTTTTCTAATATTTTGAGTGCGATGTAACTTACATCCTGCGAATAATATCCTGCCTATGAACCGCACATTAGCGTTTATTAGGTTTTAACTTGAGGCCAAATAATGTCTTTAAGTTCATCTTCAAACCCAAAAGATTTCATCTCTTTAATTCGTTGTGGAAATAGAATGCCATCAACATGATCGCATTCATGTTGTACCACTCGAGCATGAAAGCCCTCAGCCACGCAAAAAATAGGTTGTCCATCAATGTCATAACCACTGTATTGAATTTTTTTATAGCGTGGGACAAGGCCGCGTAATCCTGGGACACTCAAACAACCTTCCCAGCCATCTACCATTTCATCAGAAAGAATTTCAATGGTAGGATTGATGAGTATGGTAAAAGGAACAGGTTTTTCATTAGGATAACGTTCGTTATAGTCAAAACCGAACATGACGACTCGCAGATTGCAGCCAATCTGTGGTGCTGCAATGCCAACACCGCCTTTTTCCCTCATAGTGTCTTGCATGTCGCTCACAAGTTCTTTAATTTCACCATTAGAAAAATTTGTGACGGGAAGAGAGGGCGTTGCTAATTTTTCATTACCCATTTTGATAACTGATTTGATAGCCATAATCATTTTCCTGAATGTAAAATATTAGATAAAACAAATCTAACGATTGGGTGCTAAAAGGCCATAGTTCCCTACAGCGTTGCCGCGACGAGGTATTCCGACTAATATAAAGTCATACTTTACATTAGTCGGAACATCAAAAAAACTTAAAACATCTATCGGACATGGTGTTTTGTTCAGTCTCTATTACCTATTTCTAAAGAAATGGATGCTATTCCGATCGGCTATATTTAAGGCGTTGATAGAGAGAATGTTCATTAAACTGTGTCATTGCTAAGGAATCGGCATATTCATTGACTTTTATTTTATTAGATTTTAGAATTAGATATTCTATAAATGGATAGAAAATAGAATGATGATATCTAGAATCTTAGAAAAACCTTTAAAATCGCCTAAAAGCTTCTTCTTATTAGGACCTAGGGGGACAGGAAAAACGCGTTGGGTAAAAATGAAATTGCCCAAGGCTGTGTATATTGATTTATTAGATATGGAAATTTATACGCTACTTTTAGCAAATCCTCATCGGCTGATCGATTTTATACCTAAAAATTATAAAGGGTGGATTATTATTGATGAGGTTCAGCGTATTCCAGATTTACTCAATGAAGTCCATCGCTTGATAGAGGAAAACCATTACCTATTTATATTGACTGGATCCAGTGCGCGAAATTTACGAAAAAAAGGTGTTAATTTATTGGCAGGAAGAGCGCTTGTTTATCATATGTATCCTTTAATAGTACAAGAGTTAGGTGATCTTTTTGATCTTAAAAAAAATCTTTCCTATGGCATGTTGCCTGCTATTTTTTTTGAAACTGATCCTAAAGCTTATTTAAAAGCTTACGTCAACACTTATATTCGTGAAGAAGTGTTACAAGAAGGATTAACGCGTAATCTATCTGCTTTTACTCGTTTTTTAGAAGCAGCAAGTTTTTCACAAGGGCAAGTGGTTAATTTATCTGCTATAGCGAGAGATACTAGTGTAAGTTATAAAAATATTAGTAGCTATTTTGATATTTTAGAGGATTTATTACTCGGTTATCGTTTACCCATTTTTACTAAACGCGCGAAACGACAAACTATACAACATCCTAAATTTTATTTTTTTGATGTGGGTGTTTATCAAATATTAAGACCCAAAGGCATTATTGATGTACCATCTGAAATAGATGGCGCGGCATTTGAAACATTATTTTTGCAATCCTTGCGCGCGATAAATGAATATTACGAATTGGATTATCAAATTTATTATTGGAGAACACTTGCTGGTATTGAAGTGGATTTTATTTTATATGGCCCCAATGGATTTTATGCTATCGAGCTTAAGCGCTCGCAAACAGTTTCAAAAAGCGACACTAAAGGATTACGCGCGTTTAAACAAGATTTTCCTGCCGCTGAATTAATACTTATTTATGGCGGTGGAAAGCAGCAATATTTTAATGATATTCAGGTGTTACCATTTACGGAAGTACTTTTTATTTTACCTGATTTATTGAATCACCGACGTGTTTGATTTATATAAATGATCTAAAAATTATTAGGAAGAGCGAAAACTCATTTTGGTGTGCCTCCTCCTTGATCTCCACCGCTCGCTTTACCTGCATCCTTGTTCTTGTCCCGCCAATCTTTAACCTTGCTTCCTAGCGCTTGTGCTTGATCTTTACCGGTTTCTGCTCCTCTTGCTGCGGCTCCAGCAGCACCTTTCACACTACCAGCCCCTGCTTCAAAACCTTTTTTTGCTTCACCTAACACTTCACCTGGCGCTCCTTCCTGACCTGCGTGATGTCCGATCCAGCGTAGCACTTGATCTGGCACCACATGAATCAGCGAAAAACTTTTATTCAGTAGCGCAAGAATCAAGGAAGCATAAGCCGCAATAAATAGTAAAGCCTCAATAGGCCCTGCTGTAGGGAAAATTGCTCCCGCAACAGTATTAAAAGCAATATTAACAATACTGACAGCTACAATTGAGAGCAACATAGCTGCTACCAAACCAAAAATCATTAATCCAGGCCTCAAAAATATGCTGAATAATAACATCAAAGCATTTTCTGCTCGTCCAAAAAGTTCGCTTTGCCCACCTGGCAACAACAAACCCAATGCTACTAATGGTCCAGCAATAATTGCCTCAACCACTAAGATAAACCAGGCTAGCGCACCTACTGTAAAAATAATAAAAGGAATAAGCGGAGTATAAATAGCTAATAAAGCAGCAAACATAAAAAGTCCGCCTAACAAAGCTGACATGAGCGGTGTAAACACTATAGCAAGCAACGTTAATGTTGGCCCAACTGGATTGCTAACCGTATTACCAAGAATAGACCCATTAACAAATCCTATAATTCCCATGACAACTAATATTGTTAGAAGCACGAAAAATATCACTTGTAGGGCTATCAACAAACCACGCCCATAACTCTGAACATTTACTAATGGGTTAGTCACCCCGCTTTGCGAACCTGTAAATCGTTGCATGAAATCATTCAACATCCATCCAGCAAAACCATTAATGCTACTAGTCACTTTACTCAATCCACTTACTTGAGATGGAAAAGATGTGGTATTTGAAGAAATATTAATGCCTGTTCCACCCGGCGTTCCACCTGTACCTGCAGATTGCATTTGCTGAGTCACGTACTCCACTAAATAACCAGCGGCAGTATAATTATTTCGATAGTTGTATAAAGCATTAGATGAAGTATTGGATGCTGCTGCAGGATCAGAACCCAGTATTTGTAAAGTGGGAGTAGCTGAAGCTTGATTTTGATTGTTATAACTGGAAAGTGAATAATAGAAAGCACCTGCATAGAGCCATCCTTTATCACGCGCATCTTGCAACCCAGCCTGGTTAATACCTGAAGAATCTATTTGACTTTGTGCTTCATTTACCGCTGTAGTAATCGCTAAGGTATAATAATCTGCAGCGGTTTGTATAAAAGAATCAGAAAGATCTGAAAGTTGGCTCAAAAGATACGGCCAATAAATAGCAGTAACGGTGCTTTTATCTGGACCATTAGCAATACCTGCACTAAAATTATCTTTTAATGCGCAATTTTGTAGTTGTGGAACCGCACCTGGTGGAAGCATGGAGGTATCCACATATGGAGGCGTACCGCAACATTGACTTAAACTGATTCCATTAGCATTGCAGTAATCACTCGCTACTTTAGGTATAGTTGAAATATCCAATGGTCTATCATAAAGTTTCCGATACTGATAATCCGCTTCAGCAAATGCCCCCGCAACCGTTTTAAAATCAACAAACGTTTTTGACACCTCACCAATCGTCACATTGACTGTACCTGGAGCAGTCAAACCCATGATTTTATCAAGCGCATCAGTTTGTGCTGTACAAGCCGCACAACTAATTTGTCCAGCAGCTGAGGAATCTGCACAAACTGCTGTTTTATTACAAGCAACCATCGTTCCACAAGCCCCTGGGTTCCCAGGACCAAATTGTGTTGTACTTGTCATACCAGATGAAGATGGAGAATTAAGCGAACAATCTGTCCTATGATCTGCACAATAGCTTCCGCCTGCTGAACCATCACCCACTTGATAACCACTTGGTGGATCAACTGCTACAGTACTATACGATGCTGTAGCTTGACAAACCATGATTTGAAATAAAGTTTGCATATCACTGGCAGCACTCAAACCAGCTGTCGTAGAAACTTTAGCAGTTAACGAGCCAAAGGCATCATAATATTTTAATGTGGTTGTCCAAATTGAATCTGCTGCGCCTACACCTTGTACAATAACCCACATGATGATGATTTGTAAAAATGAATAACCAGTAGTGCTTGGAATAAGCGCAGCAATCCCAATCACCATGCGTAAAGGTAACCAAAGCGTACTCCATTGTTTACCTAATGGCTCGCCTTCGTGGGCTGTTTTAATGACACCAACAATAGTCACATAAACAACTATCAACACACCAACCGTTAAAATAACAGTGTTTAACGTGTTAAACATTTTCCCAAAAATTAATGGTGCTTGAGTTGGCGTAAGAATAGTGCCCATAGGCCCAAAAATCTGGCCAAGATAAGCAACTGATTGATCTTGAGAAGAATATTCAAAAAAAGGAATATTAATAGCCATGCATTATTCTCTTCGTGATTGGCCTGCCCACCATTCTGCAAATGTACAGCCTAGTTTTCGCCGTTTGATTTGAAAAATCCAAAAATGATAGCGAAAAGCATACACATAAAATAAAGCAGCTATACTCATTGCCAATAACCATGGCCAAAATAAGTGATACTGAAAAATTAAATAAAAAGCATAAAAAAGAATTCCTGTGCCTAAAATAGCAAAGAATAATATATAGAAATAATAATGGCGTGCCGTTGATTGAAGATCAGATTCTGATAATTCCAAGCGTTGCATAGCTTCTTCAAATGTTTCTTCCTGAGCAGTAGCAGGAGGCGAAAACAAATCTATCACGATACCCCAGATAGTTTTAGTATCCTCTTTGAAACCATCATAACCAAACCAACCACGGGGATTAAAAAATGTTTTGCGAGAAACTTTGAAAACTTGCCGTACTGCCATGCCCTTGTTCCTTAATAAAACAAGTA
>MGXW01000069.1 GCA_001801495.1 Gammaproteobacteria bacterium RIFCSPHIGHO2_12_FULL_37_34 | reverse complement strand
TTATCAATCACGACTTTGGTGCCGTTTTGTAATTTTAATTGCCCAGAAATAACGATGAGATCATCAGAATGAATACCGGATAGGATAGAAGCTTGAGCTCCACGTTGATCATTGACAGTAACGTACTGACGATAAACATGAAGATCGGGGTGCTTTTTGGATTTGCTTTCATCTTTTACTACAAACACATAATCACCACTTAAACTATAAGAAATAGCTGTTTGTGGAACAAGGAGCGCATTTTTTTTCTCACGAAACCATATTTTAACTGCAGCAAACATGCCAGGATAAAGCTCGTATTGATCGTTAGGTAAAGTTGCCTGTACAAGAATATTGCGAGTTGCAGGATCCACCTTTGAATTAATCGCTGTTACTTTTCCTTTTACTGTTTTATCTTTACCAGAATCCACACTCACATCAATTTCTTGATTAAGATAAAGTTGAGATAAATATTTTTCTGGAACATTTAGCATGACATATAAAGGATTCATAGCTTGCAGCGTAACAATGGGTGCACCGGGAGATAAGTATTGACCAAGATCGATTTGGCGTATGCCTAATCGACCATCAAACGGCGCGGTAATTGTTTTTTGACTAATTTGCGCTTGAATAGATTCTGCATTACCTTGAGCTTCAAGCAATTCGGCATAACGTGTATCTAAAAGAGCTTGAGAGGTTACATGCCGATCAAATAATTTCTTCTCACGATCATAATTCATTTTAGCTAATGCTAATTTGGCCTGAGCACTTTTAAGCGCTGCTTGTTCCATATCTATATCAAGCAATACGATGACATCATTTTTTTTAACCACTTGCCCAGAGTTAAAGCGAATTTCCTTAACGATACCAGAAACAGGCGCTGATAAATCCACACCATTCATGGCGGTTAAGGTGCCAACCGCAGTCATGTAATGTTGCCACATTTTTTCTGTTGCTTTGGTAGCAGATACAGCAATAGGTGGTGGTTGATAATGAGACATGTAGCATAGCACGATCAATTTTTTTCCGCCATCTATACCAACTATCAACGCAAAAAATAAAAACACAAACGTTAACATTTTTGACATCGGCGTCCGAGTTGATTTTTTATATAAAGGTTTTACCCATGAAAACAGCTTCATTTATGCTTCTTCTTTATTAATGACCAGGAAAATAGCGCCAGGACCACGTATGATATTAATCAATAATGTTTTATTCGATGCTGCAGCAATATTTTTGAGTTCATCAATATTTTGTACTTTTTGCTGATTTGCAGACGTAATAATGTCTCCTGGACGTAAATCAGCACGACCCGCATTACTGTCTTGCTCAATGGTTACGACTAAAATACCTTTCACATTACCGTGTATAGGACTTAAAATGCTAAAATTCTTTAAGCTTACTCCAAATAAAAATGGATCATGACGCTCTACCAATTGTTTACGTACTTTGGGATCAGATAACACGACACTAATTGCGATAGGTTTTCCATTACGCAATACCTCCACCGTTGTTTTGGTTCCTACACGTAAAAAGCCAATGGTATTGACTACATCGCTCGCATTTGTTACAGAATTAGCGTTTACTGCTGTGATGATATCACCAATCTCTATACCGGCTTGTGCTGCGGGCGAATCTGGTACCACCTGCGTAACAGCAGCGCCTTTGGTGCTATGGATATTAAAAGCAATTGCGAGCTCAGGTGTAATATCTTGTGCGCCTATACCTAGTACGCCGCGCTTCACATTGCCATATTCAATTAATTGTTCCATCACACGTTTTGCCATATTAGTTGGAATGGCAAAACCAATGCCTATGCTGCCACGATCCGGTGCTAAAATAGCAGTATTAATACCGACTAATTGTCCTTGCATGTTGACTAACGCACCACCTGAATTGCCCAAATTAATAGGCGCATCCGTTTGAATAAAATTTTCATAGTTTTCGATGCCAAGCGTGGTGCGTCCCAAGCCACTGACAATACCAGATGTGACCGTTTGGTTTAAGCCAAACGGATTGCCAATCGCCGCTACAAAATCACCCACCTTCAGATCATTGGAGTTAGCAAGTGGTATAGCTGTCAAATTTTTTGCTTTGATTTGCAATAAAGCGACATCGGATGGTTTATCTTTGCCAATGATTTTTGCAGTAAAATGCCGACCATCGCCCAGTGTTACAGTGACAATTTGCGCCTCATCAATCACATGGGCATTTGTTAAAATATAGCCATGATTGGCATCTATAATAACGCCGGATGCAACAGAGACAATAGTATCGCTTATTGGTGGCTGCAGACGGTCATCTTCGCTATCTTTATTTTTATTACGTTTTTGTAACTCGCGTAACGTATTAAGATCAACTTTAATTTGTGCTTTGACATTAACAATAGCTGGCAACACAGATTTTAGCATGGGTGCGATAGTGGTTGTTTCTAGAGGCGCCGCAGCGTGAGTCCATCCACTTAATAGACTCATTAAAAAAAAAGCACTCAATGCACGCAGGAAACTATTCATTGCAACCCCTCTATATAAAGATATTTGGAGAGTGTTCAATGAATTGTGTCGCTACCTATGTGACTCGGGAACGTACATCCCTGTACTCGGCGCTTTAAACCATCCATGGCCGCGACGTCCCTCCTTCACATAGGTAGCGACACAATTCATTGAACACTCTCAAGATTTGGCATATCTTATCATTTATAATCACTTGCTATCCATATCAAACTTGCCATACGACCTGTTTTCCCTTTATCACGTCGATAAGAATAAAAGAGTTCTTTTTGGGTATAAGTACAAAAATTTCCCCCATAAATATGTGAAATACCTTGTAATTTTAAGCGAATTTTGGCTAGCTCATATAAATTAGCCAACCATTGATCTTTATCTTTAAGCGTAAATGCTGTTGCAGATGGAGGGTGTTGCGATACAAAGGCATCATATACATCTTGACCTACTTCAAATTTTTCAGGCCCTATGGCAGGTCCTAACCAAACCAACATATCTTCCCCTCGTTGTTGTAATTGATCTAAGGTGGCTTCGATAATTCCTGCAGACAAGCCTCGCCATCCTGCATGAATGGCAGCAACCATGCTGCCTTGTTTATTGCACATCAACAGGGGTAAACAGTCTGCTGTGGTCACTATACAGATGTGTTTCGCTTGATCAGTAAAACTAGCGTCAGCATCATGCTCTTTATGTTCTGGGATAGCAGGGATCACACGGTTACTATGGATTTGATGTAACCAAACAGGTTCTGTTGGTAGCTGTAAAAGAGAGATCAAAGCATGCTTTTCATGCCAAGTATCACGCAACGTTGTATAAGCTTTAACCGTAGTAGGAGCAGGCCAATTAGGTTGAATGCAGGTCACGATCTTCTCTTAATTGTTGGATAAGTTCTTGCATATCATGAGGTAAATCGGCTTGCCAGCGCATCACTTTGTGTAAGGCGGGATGTGTTAATTCTATCGCGTAAGCGTGTAATGCTTGGCGTTTAAATTGTTGTAATGTTTGAATAAGAGCAGGAGTGGATTGCTTAGCAAATTGAATCCGTCCACCATAGGTTGTATCGCCAACAATGGGATGATAAAGATGTGCCATATGCACACGAATTTGGTGGGTGCGCCCTGTTTCTAGTTGCACTTTTAACAAAGTATGCGCCCGAAATTTTTCGATCACACGATAGTGAGTGATAGCTGGTTTTGCGGTTTCAATCACAGCCATCCGCTTTCGTTGAATAGGATGTCGCCCTATAGGCGCGCGGATAGTGCCACCACTGATGATGTTGCCGTATACTACAGCCTGATACTCGCGTAAAAGGGTATGGTTTTTCAACTGGGAGGCTAAATTTTTTAGTGATTTGGCTGTTTTAGCAATGACTAATAAACCGGTTGTGTTTTTGTCCAAACGATGCAAGATACCAGCTCGGGGAAGTTCAGCTAGTGTTGAATCGTGAAAGAGCAGTGCATTTAGCAGGGTCTGATCTCGATTTCCTGCACCTGGATGCACAACTAACGATGCTGGTTTGTTGATAATTAATAATTCTGAATCTTCATACACAATGGAAAGAGGAATAGGTTGTGGTTCTACTTGAGTTTGAGGCAGTAAATGAATTTCTATGGTAATCTTTTCGTTACCTTTGAGGCGAAATTTAGATGGAGCTACTTGGTCATTTACTAAAATACACCCTGATGTTATCCACTCTTTGATTTGAGTGCGAGAATAATCAGGCATGAGCTTAGCTAAGGTTTGGTCTAAGCGTTGTTGAACATATTCGTTAGAAATGATGAAAGTTTTATGAATTTTTTTTACCATATGTATCCGGTATATACTACCATCCCTTGAAACAAGAAAAGGCATTATCGCATGAAGAAAAATTTTTTAATATGTATTTGCTTATTGGCAATACCTTTGTTGCTTACTGCTTGCGCATCTGCTGTTGAACCCTCTGAAGCTTATAAAGATGAAACACCAGAGCAAATCTATCAACATGGTAAAGTAGCATTACAAGATAAAAGCTATAGTGAAGCCATTAAACGTTTTGAAGCATTAGATGTTCAATATCCCTTTGGAATTGAAACAGAATCTGCGCAACTCTATCTCATTTATGCCTACTACATGAAAGATGAATACACTATGGCGGTAGCCGCTGCCGATCGTTTCATTCGTCTTCACCCGACCAATTCTCATGTTGATTATGCCTATTATATGAGAGGTTTATCTGATTATTATCAAAACATGGGCGTGATAGAGCGATTGTTTAATGTTGATCTTGCTGCGCGTGATTTAACTCAAATGCAAAAATCATACCGCGATTTTGACGAACTTGTTTCTCGCTTTCCTAATAGCCATTATACGCCGCCCGCGCATCAATATATGATTTATATGCGTAATATGATGGCCAATCATGAATTGCAAGTGGCGCAATATTATTACAATCGTAACGCTTATGTGGCAGCTGCTAATCGCGCAAGCGATGTTGTGATGCATTATCAAGGTGCGGGGGCAGTGGTTGATGCATTAAAACTCATGATGCAGTCTTATCATCAGTTGGGGATGACTAAACTTGAGCAAGATACAAGACTGATATTGCAATATAATTTTATTTAAACCCATTTGTTATTGGATAACGCCAATCTTTGCCAAACGATTTATAATTAATGCGAGGGCCGATAGCTGCTT
>MGXW01000068.1 GCA_001801495.1 Gammaproteobacteria bacterium RIFCSPHIGHO2_12_FULL_37_34 | reverse complement strand
AAATGGCGTACAATTTCGGAGTATGGTCCGAGGACAAGTTTATGTTGCCACGCTTATTAAAATTGCCAAAAAATCGAAGTCTTTTTTTATTTGGTGCTCGTAATACAGGAAAAAGTACTTTATTACAGCAAGTGTTTACTCACGAGAAAAGTATTTGGATCAATTTACTGGAGCCATCAACAGAAGAGTTAATGGCAATTAATCCTGACGAATTGCGAGCTATTGTATTAGGCGCATCACCTAAGATTACTCATGTGATAGTAGATGAAATTCAAAAAGTCCCTCAACTGCTAAACATCGTACATCATTTAATTGAAACCACATCCATTCATTTCGTTATGAGTGGCTCAAGTGCACGCAAACTAAAACAAAAAGGGGTCAATTTGTTGGCTGGACGCGCATTCGTCTATCATCTTTTTCCTTTTTCCTTTATTGAATTAGGGAAACAATTTAATTTGAACCATAGTTTACGTTGGGGGTTGTTACCTAAAATTCACCAATTAGACACTGATGAAGAACGAATGAAATTTCTTCAAGCTTATACACATACTTATTTGAGAGAAGAAATTTGGGCTGAGCAATTCATCAGAAAATTAGATCCATTTAGACGATTTTTAGAAGTTTCTGCTCAAAGTAATGGAAAAATTATTAATTATGCTAATATTGCACGCGATGTAGGTGTCGACGATAAAACAATAAAAGAATATTTTTCTATTTTAGAAGATACATTAATTGGATTTATGTTAGAGCCTTTTGAACATTCTTTTCGTAAGCGATTAAGTTTAAAACCCAAGTTTTATTATTTCGATCTAGGCGTCGTTCGCTCACTCACCCGAACATTATCACTTCCTCTTATCCCTAGCACAAGTAGCTATGGAGAAGTTTTTGAGCATTTTATTATTTTAGAATGTATCAAACTAGCTGCTTATTTTGCTCCTGAATATCGATTTTCCTATTTAAAAACTAAAGATGATGCCGAAGTAGATTTAGTGATAGAACGTCCTGGCTTACCTATTTTATTTGTTGAAATTAAAAGCAATAAGCAAGTACAAGAAAAAGATTTACGAACATTGATTACCCTAAGTAAAGACTTTAAAAAAGCAGAAACGATGTGTTTATCTAACGATGCTTATACAAAAAAATATGGTGCAATAACTGTTATGCCTTGGCAAAAAGGATTAAAATATATTTTTAATTTATAGTGGCAAGCTATCAGGCGGTTGTTCGCGGAATGGTTTTGATGGTTTTAACGTTGATTAAATCAAGAAAAATCATAAGAGCTAGCTGTTCTCTTTCGCGTAGTTTTTCGAAATAAGGATCTTCAAAAAGCAATTTAGCATGCGCGGCTATTTTTTCAATAGGTATAAACGCTCGAATGTCATCGAGGTAAATTTCCCAAGCAGGATTTCTTTCATACTCACTCATGGTTTGGGTAATGGCTTTCTCAAGTGTTGTCATGAGTAAGGCAAGGAGTCCACGATCAGTTTGCACCAGATCTTCGATAAATTTTTTGCAATCTTCAGGATTTCCCCAATCTCGCCATGCATAGAGAATAGGTAATAAATGAGGATGTTCTGCCAGGCGACCATTTTGTGCCCATTCTTCAATTTTGGTGACAGCTAATTTGTGTAATGCATTTAATTCCTCAGGCCTCACATCACGAAATTCTAGTGGTACAAACGTATCTTCTTGCTCAAGATGTTCGCGACCTTGTTCTTTCAATTCCTGTACAATTAAACAAATACTTTTAGTGGCATGACGAATAGCTGTTTCTAAAACAGCAAACCGTTCTTCAGCCTTTTTAAATCGTTGTAACAATCCATGAATAATGCGATGAATACGCATGGGTGTATCTAAGTTTAAAGGTGGTCCTATTCCTTGGGGGCATAAATCGCCATTATCTAATAAGGCAGATATAATAATTGCAATATGATGGTGAGGAATGCGATCGATTACTTTGCTATCCAGTTGATCTAAAAATTTAAGAATGCGCTCGTCTTGATTTAACCGTGTCAGCGCTTGATCAAATGCTTCTCTATCATTAGCTAATGATAGAATAGTTTCAAACTCCGATTCAAGAATTTGCCCAGTTTGCATCGATAACCTAAAATAAGCATCAAATAAATCAGGACTACAAATGCGACGCAGTTTTCTGGCGATGGTTGGTGAATGATACGTTAACATGTTAGGTTGATAAATACGGCGTAGCCTAGGAAAAAGGCGCATTAATAATTCTAATATCATGGGGTGCTGTTTTTCAGCACGCCCTAAAATTTCATCGCAACGAATTTTATCTTTTTGAATGTGTTTTTCATCTAATTGATAGACATCATCCAATAAGTCAGTAAATAAATCCTTATTATCACGGATACCAAAATATAGTCGCGGCAGAAATACTTCGATAGCAGTTAAGGCAAAAAAATCAACCGGATTGACAATGTCACGTAAACGCGCATAACTAAATTGTAACGTATTCACATAGCGAGTAATGTCACGACAATTTTCAAAAAAGAATTTTAATGAGGCAAAATAAATATCTGCCCAATACTCACTATTCCACGCTTCTTCTGGGATGGTTCTGATCATTACATTCAAACGATCAGCTAAAATATTTTCCAGGTCTTGATGCAAAATGGGCGGCACTTCAAAGGGTAGTTGAATAATTTTTTCAACTAATTCATCACCACTATCGTGATCAACGCGACAAATGGCATGAATGACTTGTGTCTTATCGAAAGAAAGCAAATAGGTTGTATTCGTATAATCACCGATCGATTTTACAATTTGAAAAATCTGTTTGATTTCGTGGTCGTATAGTCTAGAAATATTATCAATTACAATAATAATCTTATGTTTTTGTTGTCCTAACAATTCATTCAGTTCGGTTTTTACTAATGTGAGATCACGTCCTGATTCCCAACCATAAATCTCATTATTTTGTTTAGAAAGCAAACGAGAAAACCAGGATTGCTTGATGCGTAAAGATTGAGGAACCATTCGGTGAGTAAAAAAGGATACATATAATTCGAGCAAATGAATGATCTTATCTTTATTATTTAGTTCAGGTACACCACGTAACATAGAGGATAGCCTACGAAAGAAACTATAAATTAATTGATTTTGTCCGGAATAACTCCAAGGACTAAAATTTAAGATAATAGGTTTTTCTTCAGGAAGCATATTGCTTCCCGCAACATTTAATTCTTCAATCATCATGTTGATGATGGAGGTTTTTCCTACTCCAGAGCTACCATATAAACCAATGACAAAGCTTTCAGGGGTTTGATGATCCAGAATGGAGCGCGCTAAATATTTTGAGAATGTGGCACGATTTAAGCGATCTTGCGAGCTATTTATAATAGGGCGATCAGCATCAAACACGGGGAACTCCTTTCCTGTTTGATTGATTATTATGATATTATATCAATCTTTTGATATTCGAAGATTATTATTAAATGAATCAAAGAGATATCCAATCACATCCGTATGCTTCCTTATTTAGAAATTAAAAAACCATGGCAAGAAGCTTTATCTAACGTTATTACGGATCCTAAGGAATTATGGGCTTTACTGGATTTGGATCCGCTATTATTGGATAAAGCTTACGCTATTATTCAGCGCTTCCCCTTAAAAGTGCCACGCAGTTTTGTTGCGCGTATGCAAAAGGGCAATCCACAGGATCCCTTGTTAAGGCAAGTGTTGCCGCTTCATGAAGAATTAGATCATGTGCTTGGATATGGCCACGATCCTTTGTTAGAAAATGCAGTAAATCCACTGCCTGGATTATTACACAAATATCACGGACGCATTCTTGTGACATTAACGAGTGCTTGTGGGGTGCACTGTCGTTATTGTTTTCGTCGACATTTTCCTTACGAGAAAAATAATCCAGGGAGAGAGGGTTGGCAAAAAATATTTGATTATATTCGAGGAGATCCGAATATTAATGAGGTTATTTTGAGTGGGGGCGACCCACTTTCAGTGAGCGATCAACTATTAAAAACATTTACCGATGAATTGATATTGATTCCTCAAGTAACACGTTTGCGTATCCATACGAGATTATTAATTGTATTACCGGAACGTGTGACAGATGAATTTCTAAAATGGCTTATGCAACTGCCACTTCAAGTAGTGATCGTTTTTCATGTTAACCATCCTAATGAAATAAACGCTGAAGTGATTCAAGCTTTGCAACGCTTGCGTCAATGCCATCTCACATTATTAAATCAATCCGTATTATTAAAAGGTGTGAATGATGATGCAACTACTCTCATTCGATTAAGTGAAACTTTATTTGCGCATGGTGTGTTGCCTTATTATTTACATACTTTAGATAAAGTTCAGGGCGCTGCACATTTTGAAGTTGATCTCACTCATGCGCGGGCACTGCACGCTCGGCTTTGCGCCAAATTACCTGGTTATTTGGTGCCTAGATTGGTGTGTGAGCAGCCTCGCAAATTAGCAAAAACACTATTATAACTCATGCGGCGCTTTTTGCCATCCATGGCCGCGACGTCCTTCAAACCTATAGCCGCTACTATTTATCCCACTACATTTAGAAATTTATTATAAAATTTTAGAAAAGAAGCTAATTGACATAACATCCATCACATTACTACACTTTAATCCCTGTTATCTATTTCACCATACAAGGAATGATGTATGCTCAATCAATGGCGTTTGAAAAGTTTATTTATTATTTTATTTGCCTTAACTAGTTTTGCATTTGCTGATCAAACATGGAATAGAGCATCTGTAGAGCCTTTTTCTCCTGGTGAATTAGCAATTATTAAGCGGTATTTATTTAATAATATCGCAACAGATGAACACGTTTTTATTAAAGAAGGTGATGGACGTATTATTCGCTCTATGCCTGGAGCAGTGCTTGCCTCTCCTTATAGTCGCTATCCATCATTTATTCAAGATTACCAATTTCATTGGATACGAGATGCTGCTATTACAATGCAAGAAGTAACTTATTTATATACGCAGGCGAGCCCAAATGAACGACAACGTTTAAAACCTTATTTGATTAACTACATTAATTTTGAACGACAAGCTCAAAAACAGGGATCAAAAAATGGAGAAGTGTTAGGCGAGCCAAAATATAATATTGATGGCACATTATGGCAGGGGCAATGGGGTCGGCCACAAAATGATGGCCCAGCTTTACGCGCAATAGCGATGATTAACATTGCGCAGGTTTTCATTCAAGAAGGCCAAGAAAAATATGTTCGTGATGTATTGCTTGATGTTATTACCACAGATCTAGATTATGTGCTGGCTCGTTTTGGATATTACACGTTTGATTTGTGGGAAGAGCTTAGTGACCAAGATCATTTTTTCACTAAAATGGTACAACGAAAGGCACTGACATCAGGTGCGAGTTTAGTAAGACGTTTTGGTGATGAAAAACGAGCTGATTCGTATTTAAATACCGCGAACCATATAACCGAATCATTACAAAAACATTGGCATGCAGGACGTGGTTATATTGCAGAAACCATTCATCAACAGGACCATCGTGGTGGTGGCATGGATAGTTCAATTATTCTTGGTGTGTTATATGGTGATCTGAACGATTTGGATATACCTTTTTCTGTTCATGATGATCGAGTCATGAGTTCGGTTTATTTTATTCGTAATGCTTTCACAGGTCTTTATCGCATCAACATTTCTCATGCTAACCAACCACCGTTATTGGGGCGTTACCCAAACGATGTTTACGATGGTAATCAATCTACCTATGGGAACCCCTGGGTTATTACTACGAATGCTTTAGCACAATATTATTACACGTTAGCTAATACTTATTTGAAATTAGGAAAAATTAGTGTGACCAATAACAATCTTCTTTTTTTTAAACAAATTAATCCAAAGCTTGTAGATAAAGAAGAAGATATTTTATTTTCAGTTAGTCCCAGCCGATTCTATGCGATTATTAATCATTTAATTGAAGAAGGCGATAAGACCCTATTTGCTATTAAGCGATATGCGAATTGTTATGTGGATTCGAGTTGTTATCATTTTTCAGAGCAAATTGACAGAACCAGTGGACAACAAACCAGCGCGAAAGATTTAACGTGGGGGTATGCGACGATATTAACAGCCATGCAAACACGATTAGCCGCTGAAGATAGAAACGCAGAACGGAATAGTTAACTATTTTGAAATTGTGCTAATAATCCATTTAACTCTGCTAAACTACGGTAATGTATGACGAGCTTTCCTTTTCCTTTGGCATTGCAATGAATGGCGACACGCAGTTTTAATTGATGAGATAATCGTTCTTGCAGATGTAGAAGATCAGGATCCAGTGGTTTACCCTTCTCCTGTGGTTTAGGAGATTGTAGACGGCGTACTAAATTCTCAGTTTCTCGAACGGATAATTTGCGATTGATGATGATTTCTGCGGCCTCACGTTGGGCAACCTCAGGCAACGTGATTAATGTTCGCGCATGACCCATTTCAAGCAAATGACGGTCTAGCATACTTTTTACTTCTTCTGGCAATGCAAGTAGACGCAATAAATTGGTTACACTTGCCCTTGATTTGCCAACCGCATCAGCAACTTGTTGGTGTGTCATACCAAATTCATCGATGAGTCTTTGTAAAGCGATGGCCTCTTCAACAGGATTTAAATTTTCTCGTTGAATATTTTCAATGAGTGCGATAGCACTTGCAGCTTCATCTGGAACATGGCGGATAATAACAGGCACTTCATTTAGCTCTGCTAATTGGGCTGCTCGCCAACGCCTTTCGCCAGCAATAATTTCATATTTGTCGCCAACGGGACGTACAATAAGAGGTTGCAAAATTCCTTGAGAGCGTATGGAATGTGCTAACCCTTCTAAAGCTTGTGAATCTATTTCGCGACGTGGTTGATATTTTCCGCGCTGGATTTGATGGATAGGAAGTTGGGTTGGGTTTTCTAAAGGTTTTTCTGTTGTAGAGGAGGGATCAGTATGAGTGTAGGCAAGTAAAGCATCCAATGATTTACCGAGGCCGCGTTTTTTTACCATGGTAGTATCCTATATTAACCTCTCTAATATTAATCAAACATCAGGAGAAATGGAATGACATTACCCCCTGTAATCCGAATTTTTTTTGCCGTTGAGCTTTCCTTAGACATAAAACAAAAGCTCGCTGGTTTGATTACTATACTCAAGAAAAAATCAAAAACAAATGCAATTCGTTGGACTATGCCAGAGAATTTGCATATCACCCTGCAATTTTTAAAAGAAGTGCGTTCCGAACATCTTGAACAGTTAATTCAAAATGTACGCCATCAACTTCAAGGGAATATAAAAGCATTCAAATTTGTTCTAAATGGGTTAGAGTTATTTCCTAGCCCTTACCGGCCAAGGGTGATTGTTTTGAAAGTTGCCTCTCATGAACATCTTACATATCTAGCAGAACGCATTGGGCGAGGTATTTTAACCACTCATTATGAGATTGATGATCGGCCATTTCAGGCGCACTTAACGTTAGGCCGAATGAAACACCCAACAGAGATTAATGTGAATTTTCTTACAGAATGTAAACCACCTATTATAGAAGCAATTGAGATGAAGGAAGTGGTATTATTTCGCAGTGAACCTCAACCGGAAGGGTCGAAATATAGAGTGTTAGAAAGAATAAGTCTTTGAGAGGACTATTATGAACAACATTTATCACGTAATCAAAGATCCTGTCCATGGAACCATGCAATTTACCTCCGTTGAAGATAAATGGGTAAAACCTTTTATTGATAGCCCAAATTTTCAACGTTTGCGTCAGATTAAGCAGCTTGGTTTGGGCGATTTTATTTTCCCGGGTGCTGTGCATAGCCGCTTTAATCATTGTTTAGGTTGTTGTTATTTAGGTGGTCAGATTGCGCAAAAAATTGGGTTAGCAGATGAAGAGCGGCAATTGGTATTGATCGCTTGTCTCTTACACGATATTGGGCATGGGCCGTTTTCGCATGCATTTGAATGGATATTTCAGCGAACATTAATTAAACATGAAGATTGGACCCCTTATTTTCTTGCGGATTATAGTACAAAAGAATTTTTTACTTCCTACAATGCAATCAATCCTCGCTATCATCTGACCGATGAAAAATTTCAACACATTGCGGATATGATTATGCATCGACCTATCACTAAACGAGTGCTGGCGGATATTGTTTCATCACAGTTGGATGCAGATCGCTTAGATTATTTATTGAGGGATAGTCATTTTTGTGGCGTACGTTATGGCGAATTCGATTTTCGCTGGATGCTGCATTGTTTGGCTATTGTTCCATCCCAAAAGGGTGAGCGTTTAGGCGTGACACATAAAGGCATAGGAGTGGTTGAGCATTATTTAATGGCGAGGCGATTGATGACCCGCAATATTTATCATGCTCAAAAAAAACTAGCTTTAGAAGTATTGCTCATACGCTTGCTTGCTGAATTAGCGGAAAACATTGCTTATTATTCCTCTTTAGAAGGTGTATTGCATACACGATTAGGCCAATTCTTAATGGCTGTCAATCAGTTTAATCAAGGCATTGATCAAGCAAGTGATTTAGAAGCTTATAAACAACATTTTTTAAAACAATATTATTCGATTTATAGAGAATTATGCGATGATGATATATTTAGCCTGATTAAAAAGCTTGCTATCATGCACGATCCTCATCCTGCTGTTCAAATTGCTTTAAGGCTTTCGCAACGCAATATGCCTAAAATTTTACGTCTTGAGCAACTTGATTTATTGCATAGTGAGCAAGAATTGCAGGAATTTAAAAGCAAGTATACGGAATACGCTGACTGGCAATTGTTATTTATTCAGACACCACATCAATCGTATAGCGGCGAAGACCCTATTTTGGTGATCAATGAGCATGGCTTGGTTCAGCCCATCGATACTTATTCCATGATGATTCATGCTATTTCAGATAAACTTGAGGAGACAGCTTTTCTTGCTATTGATAAGGGGATTGTGGAAGATAAGCCGGTTATAGCGTTGATGGATAGGTTAAGTAGAAAGGTAAAACACCATGAAATCAATTAGTACAATTATTCTTGCCGCAGGCGTTGGTAAACGCATGCATTCTCGCGTTTCTAAAATGTTGCATTATCTTGCTGGCAAACCCTTGCTGGAACATGTTATTCAAACTGCTCACCACTTGGATTCTACCAAGCCACCTATTGTTGTTGTTGGCCATCAAAGCAAACAGCTGCGTGATGCGCTTTCTCATTGTTTTGTTACTTGGGTAGAACAAGAACATCAACTAGGCACAGCACATGCTTTATTGCAAGCTCTTCCACATGTTTCTGATCATGATCATGTATTGGTGTTATACGGAGATGTTCCTTTAATTTCGCTCGAAACACTTAAACAGCTTGTTACGACCACTCCTTCTGCTGCGTTTGGCATGTTAGTTGCGCATAGTTATCAGCCAACCGGTTATGGACGGATTAAACGTAATGCTAAAGGTCGAGTGATTGGTATTATAGAAGAAAAAGATGCGACAGAAGAAGAACAGCTGATTACTGAAATTAACCCAGGTATTTATTTTTTACCTGCGCGCTATTTAAAAAAATGGTTACCCGCATTAAAAAACAATAATGCGCAACAAGAATATTACTTAACCGATATAGTAGCTTATGCTGTTCAAGAAGATGTTTCTGTTTACACGATTGAACCTGCTACTATCGAAGAAATTCTTGGTGTGAATGATCGCATTCAGCTTGCGCATTTGGAGCGTTTTTATCAACGGCAACAAGCAGAGCAACTCATGCGTCAAGGTGTCACTATTTGCGATCCCGCACGATTGGATGTGCGCGGTGAAGTACAGATTGGCCAAGATGTGTGCTTGGATGTCAATGTCATATTAGAAGGGCGCGTAGTGATTGGTGACCATTGTATAATCGGGCCGCATACTATTTTGCGCAATGTTACCTTAGGAAAAGGTGTGGAAGTAAAAGCAAATAGTATAATTGATGGTGCAGAAATTGCATCCGATTGCGTTATTGGCCCTTTTGCTCGTATTCGACCAGGAACTGTTTTAGCCTCACAAGTGCATGTTGGCAATTTTGTGGAGTTAAAAAATAGTATTGTTGATGAGAAATCTAAAATAAATCATTTAAGTTATATTGGGGATGGTGAAATTGGTAAACGAGTTAATATTGGCGCTGGTACCATTACATGTAATTATGACGGCATGAATAAACATAAAACAATTATTGGCGATGATGCCTTTATTGGTTCTGATACCCAGCTTATTGCACCAGTTATCATAGGGGAAGGAGCGGTGCTTGGAGCAGGGTCCACGCTAACGAAAAACGCTCCGGCGCACAAGCTAACATTGACACATCGATTAGAACAACGAAGTAAGAATAACGGGATTGATTAAGTTATTGAAATAACTATAAAAATTTTAAACATGCGTTTTGGTATACACTTAAAATTAGAATTTACATTGAATCGAACACATTATGGCACAGACACAACAATCAACACCGATATCAAGTACCGATTATGCGCGGCAATTAAATAATCCTAATACTAAAATAGGACAAGAGTTTCTTAATGCTCAGATAGCATCATTACAAATGAAGATTGCGCTAGATGACTATACGCAGCGTGTAATAGCTTTTTGTGTACGACAAGATACGAGAGAACGGGAAGCATTTGCACTTAAGCAAGCAGCCATTGCTCAAAAAGAAGAAGAATATCGATATTATCTTGATTCTTTACCGAAAGGTACCACACTTGAGACTGCATCAGGAATAAAAACGATTGAAGAATTCAAGCAAAATTTGCAACGACTAGATAATCAATATGCTCAATTAACAGCGGATCAAAATAAGTTATATGAAGAATGGGAAAGTGATCGCAAAGAAAGAGCACTTGGCTCTTTGAAAGATTTTAAAGAGGGTTTGAAGGCTGCGGGCCTTGTGCTAACCACCCCGGATGGTCGACCTATCGATCTAACGGATGCAAAATTAGCGCAGCTGGCAGAAGCTTATTCTCGTATTCCAAAGCGTATTTTTGAAATTAATCCTTCGTTGCATGATCTCATTAATCAACAACCAACTTTTGAAGGAAAATTAGAAATCATTAAAACCATGATGCAAAAAGCGAATTTTGGCGGTAGCGTGGAGAGCGCAAAACGAACAGGAGGTGATGAACAAGCACCTTTATTAGAAGGGAATGATGTGATAACACAACAGAAAAAAATAGATGATTTCAATCGGGAAAAAGAAATGATTTTGAATAAGGATCAAGCATTTTATAGCGCATTATCAGATCAATGGATGAAGGAATATCAAGCGACTGAATCAGGTAAAGCCGGCATTCAAGACATGTTGCTATTTATGAGACAACAAGGGAAATTGCAAGCAAGCGTGCATCCTAAGGCTATGCAAGATAGCAATGAAAAAAGCAAAATAGCAGATCAATTAGTTCGTCAGATTAGGATGAAGTATAAAAATGTATTGACTGGCACAGATCAAGAAAAAGAAGCTTTGAGACAATCTGTTTTATCGGTGTTGGATAGAAAACATTCGAGTGCCTCTTTAGGTAGTGGTTATGTTGAAGCCGATGCATTCCGCATGATCAAAGAGGGTGAAATTTCTCTTAAAAAAGTGGAAACTGTTGAGGAAAAGAATAAAATGCTGGATGTGGTTGCAGCCGAAATGCAAAAACACCGTCCGGGACAACAGATATAGGTTAAAAATTTCTTTAATAAAGGTTCAATTCATGTGTGGCATTGTTGGTGCGGTCGCCAAACGGCCAATCGAAAGATTATTGATTGACGGCTTAAAAAAGCTGGAATATCGAGGTTATGATTCGGCTGGCATAGCAGTTGTGGATAGCGAGCGGCAGCTTAAGCGCTTGCGTGTAGCCGGCAAAGTGCGCGAGCTTGAAATGGTATTAAATGCAGAACGACTACAGGCTTATATGGGCATTGCTCATACACGTTGGGCAACACACGGCGCACCTTCTGAACAAAATGCCCATCCGTTTGTTTCACACGATAAAATTGCGTTAGTTCATAATGGTATTATTGAAAATCATACGATATTAAGAAAAAAATTATTAAATGAGGGTTACACCTTTGTTTCTGAAACCGATACGGAGACTGCGGTTCACCTCATTCATTATTATTTCACCCAATCTAACGATTTGCTCAAAGCTATTCGTGCGGCGATCAATGAATTGGAAGGAGCTTATGCTTTAGGAATTTTTTCTACGGATTATCCCGCGCGTATTATTGGTGTACGCCAGGGCGCGCCTTTGGTGATTGGTAAAGGACAAGGTGAGAATTTTCTAGCCTCCGATCCTTTAGCATTGTTGTCAGTGACGCAGCAATTTATTTATTTGGAGGATCATGATATTGCTGATCTTACTTTAGATTCGGTTGCAATTTATGATCAAGCACATCAATTCGTTGAGCGCGAACAACATACGCTATCCATTAATTTAGATGCGGTGGAGCGTGGTGACTATCGCCACTACATGAAAAAAGAAATCATGGAGCAACCGCACGCAATTCGTTTATGTTTAGAAGGTCGTATCACTAAAGATCATGTTTTACCAGCGCTATTTGGTCCACAAGCTGAAACTGTACTTGCTCAAGTAGAACATATTCAATTGGTTGCTTGTGGTACCAGTTATCATGCAGCCATGGTCGCGCGTTATTGGATTGAATCGTTAGCGCATATTCCCTGTTCAGTTGAAGTGGCGAGTGAATTTCGTTATCGAGATATTGCTCCATCCAAAAATAGTTTGTTTGTTACGCTATCACAATCGGGTGAAACCGCAGATACATTAGCTGCATTACGTTTAGCGAAACGCATGGATTATCTCAGCACGCTCGTTATTTGTAACGTACCAGGCAGCACCATGATGCGAGAGGCGAACTTGCATTTTTTGACACGGGCGGGGGTGGAAATTGGTGTGGCATCAACCAAATCATTTACTACACAATTGGTTGCTTTACTATTATTTGCCATTACCTTGTGTAGAAAACGTGGATTAAATCAGCAGTTGGAAATGAAATGGGTAGAACAATTAGAAGAGTTGCCTCGCTTCATTCAAAAAGTTTTACAAAAAGATATAGTGATTACTGAATGGGCGCAGTTTTTTACGGATAAAGAGCATGCTTTATTTATTAGCCGGGGAGCGTTATATCCTATTGCGCTAGAAGGTGCATTGAAGATGAAAGAGATTTCTTATATTCATGCCGAAGGCTATTCTTCTGGCGAGTTAAAGCATGGTCCGCTTGCTTTAGTTGATAACAATATGCCTGTGATTGCTACCATTCCTGGCGATGGTTTGCTAGAAAAAAATAGTTCTAATTTGCAAGAAGTACGTGCTCGTGGCGGTCGATTGTTTATTTTAACTGATCAAGTGGAAGTTTTTCAGCAAGAAGCTTTCGCTGATGCGCATATTATGGCGATGCCAGCAGTGCATCCTTTATTAGCACCTATTTTATATACTATTCCCCTGCAATTACTTGCTTATCATGTTGCCATTCTGAAGGGTACCGATGTTGATCAACCGCGAAATTTAGCTAAATCCGTGACTGTTGAGTAAAAACGCATTATCCATACCATTTATCCAACTGCTTTCTTAACTCTTCTATACCTATCCCTTTTAAGGCAGAGAAAAGTTGCACAGTAGCTCGTGAATCATCATTTTTTAAACTTGCTTTCACTTTTTGTAAGGTATGGGTTACAGCAGTTTTGCTGAGCTTATCTAACTTATTTAAAAGAATATGCACTGATAAGTGCTGTTTGTAGCAATAACTTAGCAGTTGCAAATCAAGAGCGGTGAGCGGGTGTCTTATATCCATCACGACAACCATGCCTTTTAAAGATTGACGCTGTTTTATATAAAGATCAATAGTTTTTTGCCATTTTTGCTTAGCGCTAAGTGGAGCCTTAGCATAACCATAACCGGGTAAATCTGCGAGACGTCGTTTATCATCTAATACAAAAATATTAATATGTTGCGTACGGCCTGGTGTTTTGCTTACCCTAGCTAAGCGTTTATTTTGTGTGAGGCGATTTAGTACACTTGATTTTCCAGCATTGGAGCGGCCAACGATGGCTACTTCTATTCCTTGATCTGCTGGTAATTGTTTAATATCCGCTACACTTAAGAGAAAATATGCTTTTTGATAGGCGATTGTCATATTAAAATGATACCTTTCTAGGACCAACTATGATACCGAATTCTTTAAATCCCGCACAGCAACAAGCTGTGCAAGCACCGCTTAAACATCAGCTCGTACTCGCAGGAGCAGGTAGCGGCAAAACACGCGTACTCACTCACCGTATCGCCTGGTTAATTGAGAAAGAAAACATCTCGCCTTTTAACATTCTTGCAGTCACATTTACCAACAAAGCGGCCAATGAAATGCGTACGCGTGTGGAATCGTTGTTGCACACGCCACAAAAATCCATGTGGATAGGGACCTTTCATGGATTATCTCATCGGCTATTACGCACACATTGGCAAGAGGTTCATTTGCCGCAATTGTTTCAAATTTTAGATGCAGATGATCAATTTCGTATGGTGCGTCGTGCGATCCAAGCATTAAATTTAGATGAGAAACGTTTTGTACCAAAAGAAGTACAATGGTTTATCAATAAACAAAAAGAAGAAGCGCGTGAACCACATCAAGTTAATCCTCAAGATATTAAAAACAAAGCATTTATTACCATTTATCAAACCTATCAAGAGGCTTGTCAGCGTGCTGGCATGATTGATTTTGCAGATTTACTTTTAAAAACATATAAATTATTGCAAACCAATATGGCATTACGTTTGCATTATCAAGAAAAATTTCGTTGCCTATTAGTGGATGAATTTCAAGATACCAACATGATTCAATATGCTTGGTTAAAATTATTTTCTGGTGAAAAGAGTATTGTGATGATGGTTGGTGATGATGATCAATCTATTTATGGTTGGCGCGGTGCACGCATTGAAAACATTCAGCGATTTTCTAAAGATTTTCCACAGGCAACTATTATTCGTCTTGAACAAAATTATCGTTCAACGGGCATTATTTTGAAAGCAGCTAATGCATTAATTGCTCAGAATGCTGGTCGATTAGGTAAAAATTTATGGACAGAAGAAAAAGATGGCGATCCAATTACAGTCTATGCTGGTTTTAATGAAACTGACGAAGCATTTTTTATTGTGAATCGTATTCGCAATTTACGCCAAGATATATTTCAATTAAAAGATATGGCCATTCTTTATCGCTCTAATGCGCAATCACGTGTTATTGAAGAAGCGCTGATGCAGTTTGGTATTCCTTATCGAGTACATGGTGGGTTACGTTACTTTGACCGTGCTGAAATTAAAGATGCCTTAGCTTATTTACGTTTACTCGCTAATCGTTCTGATGACTCTTCTTTTGAACGCATCATTAACACACCAACACGTGGCATTGGCGATCGCACCATCACAGCAATACGTGACTATGCAAAAACAAATAGGTTAACGTTGTGGCATGCATTATCAGCATTACTCCATAACAAACATTTTTCGACTCGTACTGAATATGCATTAACTACTTTTATACAGATGATAAACACTATGGAAGAAAAAATTTGTGAGGCTATTCTTCCACAACAAGTTGAACATGTCTTGCACGCGAGTGGCTTGATTGAGCATTATCGTAATGAAAAAGGCGAAAAAGGTGCTATTCGCCTAGAAAACTTGGAAGAATTGGTGAATGCCGCTCATCAATTTACTCAGGAAGGTGCGCCTGATGATTTGCCGCCACTTGCTGCTTTCCTTGCTTATGCTGCACTCGAATCTGGTGAAGAACAAGCAGATAGTTACGATGATTGTGTGCAATTGATGACATTGCACGCTGCAAAAGGATTAGAATTTCCTGTGGTATTTTTAGCAGGTTGCGAAGAAGAATTATTCCCGCATTATCTTTCTATGAATGATCCGAATGCTTTAGAAGAAGAGCGTCGTTTATGTTATGTTGGTATCACGCGCGCGATGCGAAAATTATTTATGACATATGCTGAATTACGTCGTATTCATGGTAAAGAATCGTATCATCGCCCATCTCGCTTTCTACATGAAATTCCTGTGCCATTTATAAATGAAATTCGTTTTCGTGCAAAAGTATCACGTATCCAACCGGCAACATTGTATCAACCACAAGCGCAAGGCAAATTCCGCCTTGGCCAAGAAGTGTATCATCGTGTGTTTGGTGAGGGCACTATATTAGATTGCGAAGGAGATGGGGATGATATGAAAGTCAAAGTTCGTTTTCCAAAAATAGGAACGAAGATTTTAATGGCGAGTTATTTGAGCGAGAAACGCATCTAATGCATTTTAGCATGTATTCTTACTTAAGAAAATTTCTCTTTTACTTTAATCCTGAACGCTCTCACACAATTGCACTTCAAGGCTTGCGTTTTGCTGATAAGCTTGGATTATTGCGATTGGTAACAAAACCAACTGCTCATCCGCGCACTGTTATGGGGCTTACCTTCCAACATCCAGTTGGGTTGGCTGCGGGTTTAGATAAAAATGCAGATTATGTGGATGCATTAGCAGCATTAGGATTTAGTTTTATTGAAATTGGTACCGTGACACCCAAACCTCAAACCGGGAATATGCCACCACGATTGTTTCGCTTAGTAGAACAAGAAGCTCTTATTAATCGCATGGGATTTAATAACAAGGGCATGGAATATGTAGCTCATCAATTAGAAAAAACTCGCTATCGCGGTATTTTGGGAATTAACATTGGTAAAAATAAAGATACGCCATTGGAACACGCAGCTGATGATTATCGTTTAGGATTTCGTCATCTGTGGAAATATGCGAGTTATATAACAATTAATATTTCATCTCCCAACACACCTGGTTTAAGAGATTTACAAGAAGCTAATGCGTTAACAGCGTTATTAGCTACTTTAAAAAAAGAACAAGGGAAGATTGCTGAAATCCATCGCTATATTCCACTTGTTGTTAAAATTTCACCTGATTTATCACATGAAGCATTACGTACTATGGCGACCATTTTGCTCCAGCAAAAAATAGATGGTGTGATTGCAACAAATACGACTATTCAACGAGAAGGCATAGAACAGTCGCCTGTTGCTCATGAAGCAGGCGGCCTAAGTGGCCGACCGTTGCAGGCACGTAGTACCTATGTGATCAAGCAATTGCATCCATTACTACAAAATAACATTCCTATTATTGCATCGGGCGGCGTAATAGATAAAGCTTCAATACAAGAAAAATTGGCTGCGGGCGCGAGTTTAGTGCAAGTGTATACGGGGTTGATTTATCATGGTCTTGAGATCATGAATGACACATCAAAATGACAAAGAAGCTGTTGTTGTTTTTTTATTTTTTAAATTTTTACGTGGTTTACACGGCAAGATTACATAAAATGTACTACCTTGCCCAAGAACACTTTTAACACCAACGGATCCACCCAGCATTTCTGTAATGCGACGAGTTAATGCTAATCCCAAACCAGTACCTTGTGTACCTTTTTTTGTCTTTGGATTTATTTGCTTAAATGCGATAAAGACATCATGCAAATCTTCTTTAGCAATACCAATACCATGATCTTTTACATTAATTTGAAATTGATTGTTACCAATAGAATAAGCATCAACTTCAATGCTTTGCTTGGGTAATGAAAATTTAATCGCGTTTGATAGGTAATTATAGAGTATCTCTCTTAATCTATCAGGATCAATGATCACATCTGTTAATTGCGGATCTATTCGCACATGGATTGGATTGCTGTTTTTTTCAGCGAGAGCGAGAAGTGTATTTCTTACTTCAGTAATCATTTGATGAAGATTAATAAGAACAGGGTGAATTTCCATTTTCCCTGCTTCAACTTTTGTCAGATCAAGAACATGATTGATTAATCGTAAAAGATGATAAGAGCAAGATAAAATATCACCTAAATATTCTTTATATGGTTTAGGCGAGAAATCAATTTTATCGAAATACATGAGTTCGGTAAGACCAATAATTCCATTCAATGGCGTACGTAATTCATGTGAGATGGTTGCTAAAAATTCATTTCTAATACGATCGCGTTCTTTAGCTAATTGATTATCCATTTGGTGCTTTAATAGTGATAATTCAATTGCCATCTGTAAATCACGTAATTGAAAAGGTTTTGTCAGATAAGCATACGGCATGCTTAATTTTGCCTTACCAAAAGTATCATCATCATTATAAGCAGTAAGAAATATAATAGGAATGTGATAATTTTTTGAGATAATGTTGGCTGCTTCTATCCCATCCATTTTTCCTTTTAGGACAATATCCATCAAAACAAGGTGAGGTTTGTATTTTTTAACGGAGTCTATAGCTTCTTCTGCTGATGAAGCGATGGTTGGAATACGATAACCTGATTTTTGTAACGTTGTTTGAATATCCATTGCTGTAATAGTTTCATCTTCCACAACCAGTATACTGATGTCCTTCATAAAAACCTCAAATATTTTAAATTCGTTATAGATTGAATTCGCGTTAAATCCAGATAGACAATCATCTTATTGTTAAGGTAAAAGTTGTTCCATGCCTAGATTCCATTTTAATTGTTCCGCCGATTTGTTTAGTTAAGTTATAAACCAACTTCATTCCTAAAGAATTGGCATTTTGCAAATCAAAATTAGGAGGCATACCAATTCCATTATCACTAATTGTTAATAGGAGTTTATTGCCGAATTTTTTTAATGATAATTTAATTATTCCATTCCCTGCAGGAAAAGCATGCTTAAATATATTAGAAATTAATTCATTTATTATCAGCCCGCAGGGAATGGCTTTTTCAATATCTAATGAGACATCATCAATGTCTAGGATTAGTTTATTATGATGGATGTTAATATTATAAGTATCGTAAAGATATTTAGAAAAATGATTACTGTATTTTACCATCTCGATATTAGCTAAACTACTGGACTGATAGAGCAATTCATGAACAAGAGCCATTGACTTAATCCGGGTTGCGCTTTCTAACAATATTTGTTTAGCAGTTTGATCTTGTATTGTCTCAATTTGCAAATGAAGTAAACTTAAAATGACTTGTAAATTATTTTTAACGCGATGATAAATTTCTTTTAATAAAGCTTCTTTTTCATTAAGTGATATTTGTAGTTTCTTAGATAAATTTTTATATTTGATTTCGTTATTCTGTAATTTTTTTTCAGCCAGCTTATGCATTTTCATCTCCCTAGTTGATTAAACGCACCCACTATTTAAGAGCGACATAGATTAATTGAATGAGGGCTGAAAATCAACCTAGGGATTTTACTAATCGATACCGTTCATTTAGCTATTTCTGGCGAGTATCAGTTTATACTGCAGCATATCGGTTAAAAAAGTTTCAACATCGAGCCGACAAGGTTGAGATTCAATATCATAAGTTTTAAACAAATATTTCAAGAGTTGTTCATAGGAGCAGGGATTTTCTAATAACTCCCAAATTGTCTGTGCTGTTAGATTTAAAGCAAAATAGTTTCCTTCCATATCCATCACCACTAAATTTTCATCAATCTCTGAAGAAAAAATATCTGGGTTTCTCATTAATTGTGTTTGTGCTGTTAGGGCGGTTTGATTGGACATATTTTTCTCCAGAGCTTTAAACGTTCTTAGTTGAGTTGAGATTATAATAATGTAGTTAAACTAAAACAAACTAGTTTTTTTTAAGGGGCACATTCAGGTATAGTGATATCCAGACGATCCTCTTGACAACTTATTTAGCCTCCAAGGTCTTACAAATGGATTCAATAGATATAAAAGATTATTTCCAGAAATTTGGAGATAGCATTGATTCACAATGGATGCGCCACAACTACAATGAAGATGATTTTCCTGAAATTGCACATACCGCTTTGATACAACAAAATATCAATAGAGATGTACACTACACGCATCTTTTAGAATATATTGTGATGCATTCTCATCTAGATATTCTACAATGGGATTGTCATTTCAGCGATCTTCAGCTCACACTCTACAAAAACCCAAGATTTTATATTGAAGCTTTGTATTGGATGGATGGTACAACCACTATCCATCAACATGGGTTTTGTGGTGCGTTTACTTTATTGCATGGACAAAGCATTCATACAGAATATGATTTTACAAAAAAAATTCGTATCAATTCTCAATTTTACATTGGTAACTTAGCAGTAAAAAACAATTCAATTTTAAAATCAGGCGAGATCAACAGAATATATGCAGGCGATTGCCTCATCCACTCTGTTTTTCATTTACATTCTCCTACTGTTACAATTGTAGTGAGAAATAACAGTTGTGTTGATAAAAATCCGCAGCTCGATTATTGTGCGCCGCATGTTGCTATCCATGGAAAGCATAGCGATCCTATGTTTATCAAAAAGATTCGATCGGTAAAGTTAATGTTAGATCATTTACAGCTTCAAGGTTACCAACTCCTCAAAAAATTAATTGAAGGGTCGTCTATATACGATGTGTATCGTGTTTTTGGAGGGATCAATTTATTTAGTTTAGAGAAAAACCAAGTGGATGAAATTTCATGTCTTATTGCAGATAAACTGTATGGGGAGCAATTATTAAAAAGCTTATCACATCAATATCAATCACGTCGCTTAACCAGGTTGAGATCTTTTGTAAAAGATGAGCAGCAACGCGTTATTTTAGCTGTTTTAATGAATACACCAGGCAAACAAAATATTGTTCGTCATCTATTGGAATTGTTTCAATGTCAAAATATGCAAGGGTTGATTAAAATCATGGCTGAATTTATTAATAAAGGCTCGCGTATTGGTGGCGTAGGTTATAAAAGTTGCGAATCATTAGAAGCACTGGTTGGCGTATGGATGAGTCATGATTCTGATGAACATATCAAACTAAAAATCAATCAGCTTGGAGAGCAAGCTATGAATTGTTATGAAGGGTTAAAACAATCATTTGTCTATGCTAATTTATTTTTAACTACCTAAATTAAGCCTTACGATATATGTTAAAATAAAGTATGATACATAAGGCTCTCACATGGACTATTTAGAAAACAAAACGTTTGATGAAATCCAAGTTGGTGATACGGCGAGCCTCTCGCGCACTTTAACCGAGAAAGATATTCAAGTGTTTGCGATTATGTCGGGTGATATTAATCCCGCGCATGTCGATATCGAATATGCTCAAAGCGAAATGTTTCATAAAATAATTGGCCATGGTATGTGGGGTGGCGCATTGATTTCAACAGTGTTGGGAACACAATTGCCTGGACCCGGCACGATTTATGTAGGACAAACTATACGATTTAAAAAACCAGTGGCTATTGGTGATACGTTAACAGTAACTGTTACTGCTATTGAAAAAAAACCAGAAAAAAATCGTGTTATTTTTTCTTGTGAATGCCGCAATCAAAAGGATGAAGTGGTCATGGAAGGACAAGCAGAAGTCATTGCACCTAGTAAAAAAATTCGTCGACCAAAAGCTATTTTACCCGAGATTACTTTGCGTCGACCGTATTCTTTATTTAAACCTTATTTAGCAAAAGCAAAAGAGCTGGGATCGTTGCGAGCAGGTGTCATTTATCCTGTGCATGAAACAATTATTGCAGCTATTAATCATGCACAACAAGCAGGATTGATTGAACCTATACTAATAGGTCCACGATCACGTATTAAAGAGGTTGCTGAACGAGCGAAAGTTGATGTGAGTCAATATGAAATCTTAGATGTTGAGCATAGCCTTGCTGCGATTAATAAAACGATTAATATGGCTAGAGAAGGAAAAGTAGAAATATTGATTCGCGGAGGTGCGCATCGAGAAGATTTGTTACGTGCTATGCAGAAAGTAGATAAAGGTTTGTTAACTGATCATACCATGAGTCATGCTGTGGTGTTGGATGTGCCAACTTATCATAAGGCTCTTATTTTAACTGATTCACTTATTAATATTGATCCCAGTTTAGATGTGAAACGCCATATTACCCAAAACGCTATCGATTTTGCTTTGGCATTAGGGATAACTGAACCTAAAGTAGCCATTTTAGCTGGTACGGATATGGTTAATTCAGCGATGCGATCAACCATTGATGCAGCTGCATTGTGTAAAATGGCTGAACGTAAACAAATTCATGGTGGAATATTAGATGGTCCATTAACATTTGATAATGTCATTTCAGTTGAAGTCGCCAAAGCCAAGGGGATTGCTTCACCCGTGATTGGCGAAGCAGATATTTTAGTGGTGCCAAATGTAGAAACAGGCAATATTGTTGCTGAGCAACTTGAATATTTGGCTGAATCGCGTAATGCTGGATTAGTATTAGGTGGACGTGTGCCGGTGTTAATGAGCCATATCCAAGATATTTACTTGAGTACAGTTTCGTGTGCACTTGCGATATTAAATACGCATCAGGAACATGAATATCATAAAAAGGGATCATTATGACGACAACTTTTAATTCGTTTAATTGGCATGAATTATGGATAAAACAAAGTAAAACGTTTTTCGAAACTGTAGAAAAAAATTTTACATATTTTTTTGAAAAAGAAAAATCCATTGGTTTAGAAGAACAGTTACAACTCATGCGACAATGTTTGGATGTTTTTAAACAACAATGGGAGTTTATGCAGTTAACCGAAGAGCAAAAAGCGCATCAAGTATATTTACGATTGCTTAAAAAAATGTATAACGATGCATGCGAACTTCTGTTTGATCAATGGAGTAATCGATTAAAGCAAGAAAACCCTATTCAAAACATGAAAGAATTATTTGATTTATGGACGCATTGTTGTCAAGCGACTTATCAAAACACATTGCATTCACAATCATTTCAAGAAGCTTACAATGAATGGATGAATGCCGCTATTCGTTTTTGGGAATCAGCTATGCCTGCTAAAGAGCAACATTGATTTAGTGATCATATACTTCTTTTCGATGAGCTACTTTGATGACAAGAACCAAAAATTCATTTTCCTCAATACGACAAATGATACGTGTATTCTGTACTCTATAACGCCATAACCCATGTTTATCATACGATAATGGTTTGCCAAATCGCCTTGGATCAGCATCAACAGCAATTCGTTTTCGAAAATAGGTTAGGATATCTTTTTGAAGTTTTTTATCTAGTTTTCTTAGCTCTTTTCTAGCACGGTCATCCCATTCAACGATCCAAATCAATTTCTTTCTCCAAATCTTCTAATGACCATCGTTTTGCAGGTTTTTCTAATCTATCCAATGATAGATAAATATCTTCTAATTCTTCAAGATGCTCTATGACGGCTTCTCGCACATAATAAGTTTTTGTGCGACCGGTTTTTTTTGCTAAAGCACCAAGCCTTTTTTCAATTGCATCTGGCAGACGTATGGCTAACATAAATGACCCCGTTGAAATACGTATATATCATATATAATACAAGTATATCATATAGGTTAAATAAAGCAACCATTCCGTTAGATAATGAGAAATCAGCCATGCCTCTAAAACTATAGATTAAATTGCGCTTTTCGAGATATCTTGCACCGTTTGATTGCCTTGCATACTAAATGTTTTAATTGTTTTCCCATTCAAATCAAATGCGTTTAGATCCACCATTTTAATATTCTGATCTTCAAATGCTCTGAAATAATATTTCAAATTTTGTGTATCTTTAACGGTAGTGACCAAGGTGTATTCGGGAATGTCTTGGTTACCATTCACACTCAGTACAGCACCATAAGGAATATCAAAATGATTCAAAATATGGAATGCACGAAATACGGTTTGTTCTGCTTTATCAGTTGGAATGGAAGTAGTGGAATAAAATGCTGCGCGCACAAATCGAGAAGGGGGAGTAAAATCACCAGGTATGCCATGCAACCCCGATCCTGATCCAAATTGTTGCAGTTTTAGAGTACCCAACAGAGCTGTTGTAACATTTATTGGTGAAAGATTAATGTAATTCGTTAAATTAGTCAGGTGCCAATCGAAGGTGGGTGAATTTGTAAATACGCCAAGCGGATTGTCCCAAATTTTTAGTTGTCCATTGATCGGTTCGATAGCAATGCTTTTGCCGGTTTTATCGTAGATAACATAATGAAAAGGTGGTAATACGGGCCAACCCTTAGGAGTGGTTGGAGCAATCACTACAGATTGAACGCCTTGTTTGACTTCATCCACAGTTTCAAATTGGGTTAATACCCAATTTGAAAATTCTGTAGGAGAGAGAGCGCGATTTTTATTGGCGGGTGTAATAGTGGCATAAACAGCATAATCAGGAAAATAAAATGCACCAATTGCCAAGCCTTTTTCATTTACACCATCTGCAATATCAGTTGATCCAAACATGCCACCACCAACAGCCGCATATTTAGTGCGATAAATCATTCCTGTACTGCCATCTGGTAGCGTGCCTTTGCAAGGATAATTTCTAGGTACAATTATTCCAGCTAAATCAAGGTTGAGACCAAATTCAACAGTGCGGCCATTTACATAACTACCATCGTTTGCTTTCAGTTGTATGCCGGTACATGCTAAAGCAGTTGTAAGCAATGTGATCATGCATATAAGTGACAAACCAAGAATGCGCCAAATAGTTATACATCGCATGTGACTTCTCCTTGTAAGAATAACGCAACCCCAAAATAGTTGTTCGTTTTTTGTAAAATAAGTATGTAGCCTTGTTACTCAACTTTTAACCCAATCACATGTCTTATTCCACGGGGCAACTTCAGCCCACGTTGACTACGTTCGCCGATGAAATGTTGCCAGTCTTTTAGTTTCAACGCGTAAGGCTTACCATCATTTAAAATAATCAACTGCTGATTGTTATTTAATACAGCAATATCTTTTACAAATTCATCGCGTAATGCTACTTTGACACTCGGAATATTTATTAATTTATTTCCTTTCCCTTTGCCAAGTTGTGGTAACGCTTTCAATGGAAAAATAAGCAAATGGCCCATCGTTGAGGCAATGGCAACAAATTCTTTTTCAATATCGGTAATTAATTTTGGTATCAGCGGTTTGGACTGTTTGGGCAATGATAAAGCAGTTTTGCCCGCACGATTTTTACCATGTAAATCACCAAGTTTTACAATAAATCCATAGCCAGCATCGGATGCTAGTAAATAAAGTTGATCAGGCTCACCCAACATCACACCTATAAATTCAGCACCAGGAGGAGGTGTGAGTTTTCCTGTCAGCGGTTCGCCTTGGCCACGCGCTGAAGGTAGTGTATGTGCGGGCAAAGAATAAGCGCGTCCCGTGGTATCAAGAAACACGGCTATTTGATTGCTACGCCCGATGGCTGCAGATTGGAATGCATCCCCAGCTTTGTAGCTCAAAGTGTTGGGATCAATATCATGGCCTTTCGCTGCTCGCACCCAACCACGATTAGAAATAACAACTGTAATTGCTTCTGTTGGCAAAATTTCTGTTTCTTTGATCGCTTGCGCTTCTTGGCGAACCACAATGGGCGATTTTCGTTTATCGCTATATTTTTCGGAAAGCTGAAGTAATTCAGTACGAATAAATTTTTTTAATCGTACGGATGAACCCAATGTTTTTTGAATATCATCGCGTTCGTTAGATAATGTTTCTTGTTCTTTACGCATTTGTATTTCTTCAAGTTTTGCTAAGTGGCGTAATTTGGTATCCAAAATAGCATCCACTTGTTCTTCACTTAATTTGAAACGCTTCATTAATATGCGTTTTGGTTCATCTTCTTTTCGAATAATTTTAATGATCTCATCTAAATGAAGATAAACAATGACAAGACCTTCTAAAATATGTAAGCGATGATTAATCGTATCCAATCGATATTGTAAACGACGTTTAACAGTCGTTGTGCGATAGCTTAACCATTCATTTAAAATTTCAATCAACCCTTTTACTTGTGGTCGGCCATTTAATCCGATCATATTTAAATTAACACGATAACTGCGCTCAAGATCGGTTGTTGCAAATAGATGATTCATGAGCGCTTCTACGTCTACTCGATTTGAACGGGGAATAATAACTAATCGCGTGGGATTTTCATGATCGGATTCATCACGTAAATCTGAAACTAAAGGTAGTTTTTTCTCTTGCATTTGTTGTGCAATTTGCTCAAGAATTTTTCCACCGGATACTTGATAAGGCAAAGCAGTAATGATGATTTCACTATCTTCTTCTGTGTACACTGCTCGCATACGCACCGAGCCATTACCCGTTTTATACATCGCTTTTAATTCGGATTGAAGTGTAATAATTTCAGCTTGAGTAGGGTAATCAGGGCCTGGAATACATTTGCAAATATCAGTAAGCGTTGCTTCAGGATAATCCAGTAAATAGACAAGCGCATGAATGACTTCACCCACATTGTGTGGTGGAATGTCGGTTGCCATACCCACAGCAATTCCTGTGGTGCCGTTTAATAAAATGTTAGGTAGTTGTGCGGGTAATAAAACAGGCTCTTGTAAGGTGCCATCAAAATTAAGCGCCCAATCAACCGTTCCTGCTTCTAATTCAGACAATAAGGCATCTGCATAAAGCGATAAGCGTGATTCTGTATAGCGCATGGCTGCAAACGATTTAGGATCATCGGGTGAGCCGAAATTCCCTTGCCCTTGGATTAAAGGATAGCGATAAGAAAAGGGTTGCGACATTAACACTAATGCTTCATAACAAGCCATATCACCATGCGGATGGAATTTACCTAAGACATCACCAACCGTTCTTGCTGATTTCTTGAATTTGGCTGTCGATTTTAAACCAAGTTCTGACATCGCATAGATGATGCGTCGTTGCACTGGTTTTAAACCATCACCAATATGCGGTAAGGCGCGGTCCAAAATAACGTACATGGAATAATCGAGGTATGCTTTTTCTGCGTATTCACGCAGCGGAATATGTTCGATAGTAGCGGTAGCTGACATAGGAATTCTATTTCATTAAGGTTATAAGCCATTTAATTTTATTTTGAGGACAACGTCAAGGATTGAATAACCTGGTTTAGTGCTTATGCATAAAGCATCTTGAAGTGCAATGGGTATATGTCAACAGACTTTATTGCTGAGGATGAGTTAGAGAAGCGATAATGGTTTTGCTGAGGTTATCTAAATTTTTTATCGCACTCACGTAATCTTGTATAGCAATGCTGTTGTATACCATTGTTTCAATAAATTCTTGGTACCGTTTTTTCCAGAGTGGCTTGTTTTTCAGTAATGTGAGGGATCTGCTAATTTCAGCACTTGGGTCCGCTGAATATTCAGGATGTTGATTTTTGAATTGCTTAGCATCATTGTTAACAATGGATTTGGCTAAAGTAACAAAATCAGCATTAATTTTCTCTGCCTGTTTGATTGCGTTTAAATCATAGATATGTCGTACTAGGGTTGGATCATCATGATGATATTCACGCTCAATGGCTATAATGCGACGGGTTAGCCCAACCCATTTTTCAATAGCTGTTTCACCTATTGATACGCATTGTGTTTGTGGCGATGAAAATAGCGTTATTTCTTTTAAAACACTTTCTATGATTGTTTTGACCGATAAATTTTCAATAGAAAAGCGAATATCTGATAGTGTAAATTCGAGTAAAAGATCGGGTCTTAATGTAGAATTAATTTGAGAGGAACAAGGATATTTCAATATAACTCGCTGATATTTGCCCTCATTGCAAACAAGATCTTCGCTTACTGTGAGACCAGGGACTATAAGTGATGACTTCATTTTCGAACGAAATTCTTTTAATTCTTTAATCAGGCGAGACCGGCTAAAATTGTTGTCTTTTTTTATTTCAATTTTAAAATCGATGTCCTCTGACATACGATTTACAATTTTATGTGCTTTAGCAAGGCACGTTCCACCAGCAAACACTAAGCGAAAGCATTCACTTTCAATGTTTGAAAGGGCATGAATGGTTTGAGTGACATAATAATCTTTTTCAATAACAGCCGCAGGTAAATTAATATGTTGTCGTGCTACTTCGATTAATTCTTGCAAATCCTTTTTATTTAGCATTGATATTTTTCTCAAATATTAATTCACTATTTCTATAACCAATACGACGTCGGCAACGGTTTTTTAATCTCACAATGTTGCGCATAGGAACTTGTGTTGTTTTCCCTTCGTTGTATTCTTTTTCTGCGCTACCTGGCTCATAAACAATGCCTAAACGTTTTAATGCTTCCCTGAGGGTGGAATCTATGCCGTTTTTGACTAGAGGAATGTTGGAGTATTTGGAAAGATAAGTTTTAGCATAAATACCGGCGCCAATCTTTACCAGTTTTTTTTTAGCGATGAGTTTATTTAATACACGACTTACTTGCCGATAGGAACCAAGGTTATTGAAATCCTTGCGCAATACAACACTACTGCGAATCGATTTTAGACAGTTAAAAGCTTTGTATTCTATGCTTTCTGTGTATTTTACACGCATGGTTATATCGCCAATTTAGGACATATGAATACTATAGCATATAATTATCAACAGTCAAATTAGTATAAATTTATTTCAATAATATATAAAATGCCAAAAAAAGAAGATAAATTATGTATTTTTAATATACTTTATTTGTAACTCCTCAGGTCATGTATGGACCCTGCCCTGGGGAGTTACTCGTGAATTAATAAAAGAAGTTTTAAAACGCGCAAAAGAAAAAGCTTGATTTTTTGTATCTATTCAGCATTTTCATTGACCTAATCGTGCCCGTGAGAAAACTAGAACATCGAGTATAAAACGATAAAAAGCAAAGCATTTGCTTAGACCTGTTATTTTGTGTAAAATACGAAGTTATACTTTATATTTTACACAAACCATGTTAATTCTTTGAAAAATAATAAGTTAATATTGTGTTCATTCGAGCATTAAGTGACTTTATAATACAAAAAGCATCAGATTTCCCAGTCATTGTATTAACTGGACCAAGACAAAGTGGGAAAACTACTTTACTGCGCACGCTTTTCCCAACAATGGAATATTGTTTGTTAGAGGCTCCGGATACCTTAGATAAGATCCGATCCGCGTGGATACATTAATCTTCATCTGGACAAAGGAATTATTTTTGATGAAATCCAGAATTTACCTGAAATTTTTTCTTATATTCAAGAGTACGTGGATGCAACGCCACGGGCAAAACAATTTATTTTATCGGGTTCGCAAAACTTCTTGTTATTGGAACGGGTATCACAATCTTTAGCAGGTCGAAGTGCTCTATTGGAACTGTTACCTTTAACTTATCAAGAATTTTTAACCCAAAAAGCTTTGAAAGAATATTCAGTATGGGAATATCTTTATTTTGGTAGCTATCCAAGACCCTATAAAGAAAACTTGGATCATCACTTATGGTATCAAAGTTATATCAAAACTTATATCGAACGCGATGTTAGGCAAATCATTAATATTAAAGATGTTGTTGTGTTTCATCGGTTTTTAAAATTATGTGCCGGACGCCATGCTCAGTTACTCAATCTAGCTTCTTTAGCAATTGATGCTGGCATATCGCTCACCACAGCAAAAACATGGATTAACTTATTAGAAACTAGTTATATTATTTTTCTTTTACGGCCTTATCATAAAAATTTTAATAAACGATTAATCAAAACTCCTAAATTATATTTTTATGATTCAGGATTAGTTGCGCATTTATTAGAAATTGATTCTCCACAACATTTAAGTATACATGGTACGAGAGGTGGAATTTTCGAAGGATTTATTATCAGCGAAATTATTAAATGCTATTATAACAGTGGCAAAGTTCCCAATGTTTACTTTTGGCGAGATCATCGTGGTGATGAAGTCGATTGTATTATTGAGCGTGGTAACGAATTTAAATCCATTGAAATCAAATCTACACAAACATTAACCCAAGATATTTTCAAATCATTATTGCGCTGGCAAGAAATCACTTCTAGCAAAACGAATGAATATTTAATCTATGCTGGCAATGAAAAGCAACAACGCATAAAAAATATACATATTATTAATTGGGAGAATATTCCTGAAATTTTTAAAGAATAAAGGCACCTTTTTTTAGGTATACAACCATGAAAATACTTCATATAGCAGCTTACAAATTTATCACATTAACAAAACTCGAGATGCTGCGAGAGGAGCTTTTTAAACAATGCCAATTGTTTGCGCTCACAGGTACAATCCTATTAAGCAAAGAAGGTATGAACCTTAATTTATCTGGCCTTGTTGAAAATATAAATCAGTTTAAATTTTTTCTTCAACAAGATACGCGATTTGCTGATCTTTCTTTTCGCGAGAATTACTCTCATACCATTTCATTTAAACGTTTAAAAATTAAAATCAAAAAAGAAATTATTACTATGCACCGTCCAGCTATTCATCCTGAATTAGCTCGAGCACCAAGCTTGGCACCTGAAACATTAAAAGAATGGTTGGATGAAAAGCGTGATGTCATGTTATTAGATACGCGTAATGCATTTGAAATTAATTTTGGAACGTTTCAAGGAGCAGTGCATTTAAACTTACAGCATTTCAGTGAGTTTCCATCTGCAATTCAATCATTGCAACATCATCAACCTGTTGTGACGTTTTGTACAGGTGGCATACGCTGTGAAAAAGCAGCTCTCTTTATGCTCGATCAAGGTTTTTCAGAAGTATATCAATTAGAAGGTGGCATTTTAAATTATTTTTCTAAAATGGGTGATGCACATTATCAAGGCGAGTGTTTTGTGTTTGATGAACGAGTGACAGTTGCCCCGGCTATGTTTAGGTTGTAATCATTCTCGAATAATCCATCACACTTTTTACTGCGCGTTGCCAGGCAGCGTATAATGTGTCTCGCTGTAGCTTTGGCATGTGTGGGTTAAATTGTAATTGTTTTTGCCATAATGTTGCTAGTTCTTCGAGAGATGCATACATACCAATTTGTAATCCAGCTAAAAAAGCAACACCAAGGGCACTCGTTTCTATACAAACAGGTTGTTGGATTTCTACGTTTAACATGTCAGATAAAAATTGCAGTAACCAATGATTAGCAACCATGCCACCATCCACACGCAAAGCCGCAATCAATTGGTGGCTATCTGCTAACATAGCATTTAATAAATCTCTGGTTTGATAAGCCACACTTTCTAATGCAGCGCGAGCAATATGTTCTTTTCCAGAATTACGAGTTAAACCAAATAAAGCACCACGTGCTTCTGCGTTCCAATAAGGCGCACCTAATCCGGTAAACGCAGGAACCAAATACACGCCTTCATTCGAATGAATGTGCTGTGCTAAGGTTTCGGTTTCTGCCGCAGAGTGAATGAGTTGCAATTTATCTCTTAACCATTTCACTGTGCTACCAGCGCAAAAAATACTACCTTCTAACCCATAGGTCACATGATTATTTAAACGATAAGCTACAGTTGAGAGTAAACAGTTTTGTGAACGGACCACTTGTGTTCCTGTATTAAATAGCATGAACCCGCCGGTTCCGTAGGTTGCTTTAACCATACCGGGTTGAAAGCAAGCTTGGCCAATAGTAGCAGCCTGTTGATCGCCAGCCATGCCACAAATAGGAATGGAGTGACCTAATATGTTTTCATCTAACTTACCAAAATGAGCAGCATTATCTAAAACGATAGGTAATAGATTAGCGGGAATATTAAAATAAGTTAGAATTTCTTTATCCCATTCTTGAGTATGAATGTTAAATAATAAAGTGCGTGATGCATTGCTCGCATCCGTTGCGTGTGATTGGCCATCTGTTAACTTCCATAACAAATAAGTATCCACGGTGCCAAATAATAATTCGCCTTTTTCAGCGCGTTCACGTGTTTCAGCAATATGATCTAATAACCAAACAATTTTCGTGGCAGAAAAATAAGGATCAAGCAATAAACCAGTTTTTTGTGATAAAAGTTGCGCAAATGAAGTTTGTTTTAATTGCTGACAAAGGAGATGAGTACGCCTGTCTTGCCAAACGATAGCGGGATAAATTGGTTTACCTGTATATTTTTCCCATAAAATAGTTGTTTCACGTTGATTGGATAGACCAACTGCTGCAATATTGGCAGCTGTTATATTCGCTTTCTTTAAAGCTTCACGACAACAACTAACTGTGTTATTAAACATTTCTTCTGGGTTTTGTTCTATCCAGCCATCTTGAGGAAAAAATGAAGTAAGAGGCATTTCATGAGAAGCCATCCTATTGCCTAGTCGATCGAAAATAATCGCACGGCTATTTGTGGTGCCTTGATCAATGGCGAGTAAAAAATTCATTGTTTATCTACTATAATGTGAATATTGTCTAAGCTAAGAGTAAGCTATTGATTTTTTATCAATAAAAAAATCAATAGCTTACTCTTAGCTTAGACAATATTCACGTTACTATGTTTCTGCCAAATTTCCTTTTTCTTCTAACCATGTTTTGCGATCATGCGCACGTTTTTTAGCAAGTAACATATCTAACATTTCATCTGTGTTATCTTTTGCTTTAATCGTTAATTGCATGAGACGACGTGTATTAGGATCCATGGTGGTTTCACGAAGTTGCATAGGATTCATCTCACCTAAGCCTTTGAAGCGAATCACGCCAATTTTGGGTTTCTTTTCTTTATATTCAGCAGTGATGCGATCTAATATGCCCTGTTTTTCAGCTTCATCAAGTGCGTAATACACTTCTTTGCCATGATCAATACGAAAGAGTGGTGGCATAGCAATATAAATATGCCCAGTTTCAACGAGTGGTCGAAAATGTTTAACAAATAAGGCGCACAGTAAGGTGGCAATGTGATTACCGTCAGAGTCAGCGTCTGCTAAAATGCAAACCTTACCATAACGTAAATCATCCAGTTGACTTGACCCTGGATCGACGCCGATGGCCACAGAAATATCATGAATTTCTTGTGAGGATAATACTTCGTTTGAATCCACTTCCCAAGTATTCAAAATTTTACCACGTAATGGCATGACTGCTTGAAATTCTCGGTTGCGTGCTTGTCGTGCGGAACCTCCGGCTGAATCTCCTTCCACTAAAAACAATTCACTCCGTTTAACATCTTGTTGTGAACAATCAATTAATTTACCAGGTAATGCAGGACCTGCAGTTATTTTTTTACGGGCAACCGTTTGTGCTGCTTTCAAGCGCTTTTGCGCATTACTGATAGCAAGATTGGCGATGGTTTCACCTAAGGCAACGTGTTGATTTAGCCATAAACTAAATGCATCTTTTACCACTCCTGAAACAAATGTAGAGCATTCTCGTGAAGAAAGACGCTCTTTTGTTTGTCCAGAAAATTGTGGATTATGTAATTTTACCGAAATAATATGAGCGCATTGATCCCAAACATCATCAGGACTTAATTTGATACCGCGTGGAAGCAAATTACGAAATTCACAAAATTCACGCAAGGCTTCAGATAAACCCACACGAAAACCAGAAACATGCGTGCCGCCAAGAGGCGTAGGAATGAGATTCACATAGCTTTCGCTGACTATATTTTCGCCATCAACGACCCAAGTAACTGCCCAATCAATGGCTTCGTGTTCACTTGCGAAAGAACCCAAGAAAGGTTCTTCAGGAATATGTTCCGCTTTCTCTAGTGCTTCTTCTAAATAATTGGACATGCCATTTTCGTAATACCACTCTTGCGTTTCATTGGTGTTTTTATCAGTGAATGTGACATGTAACCTTGGACACAGCACGGCTTTTGCGCGCAAGGTATGTTTTAATTTGCTCACTGCAAATCGCGCTGAATCAAAATATTTTTCGTTTGGCCAAAAATGTATTTTGGTTCCTGATTCGCCTTTATTTGTTTGACCTATGGTTTCTAATTTTGTTGTTTTATCACCATTTGCAAATTTCATTGAATAAATATGGCCATTACGTTTAATGACCACTTCTAATTTTTTTGATAAAGCATTTACAACTGAAATACCGACACCGTGTAATCCACCAGAAAATCGATATTGTTTATTCGAAAATTTTGCGCCGCTATGTAAGCGAGTGAGAATGAGTTCAACGCCTGATACTTTTTCTTCAGAATGAATATCAACAGGCATGCCGCGGCCATCATCGGTCACGTCTAAGGAATGATCTTTATGTAAAATAACATCCAAGCGTTTTGCATGGCCTTCTAAGGCTTCATCTACGCTATTATCAATTACTTCGTGTGCCAAATGATTAGGGCAAGTGGTATCGGTATACATACCAGGGCGACGACGTACAGGTTCAAGACCGCTTAATACTTCGATCGCTTCAGTAGTGTAAGCAGATGTTCTGGAATTTATTTTGTCGACCATAATTGTTTCAACCATTCTCGGTTAATTTGTAACCATAATAAAGAAATAATGACTGGCGCAGTTTTAATTTTACCTTCTTGTAACAGGGTAAGTGCTTCATCAAGAGGTAACGAAAAAGCGCGAATATCTTCGTTTTCTTCTGGTAATCCGTGCGTCCCTCCTGCTTCACTAGCATCCACTTTGCCGCAATACAAGTTTAAATATTCATTACTACCACCTGGGCTAACGAAATAATCACAAATAGGGTAAAGATCTAGAATGTTACAACCCGCTTCTTCATTTGCTTCGCGTTTAGCAACATCTTCCACTTTTTCATTATTATATACTCCAGCAACGACTTCTATTAACCAAGGACTTTGTGGATTAGCAATCGCACCAGCACGAAATTGTTCAATTAGAATAACATGATCAAGTACGGGGTCATATGGTAATACAGCAGCAGCCGATTGGCGCTCTAGAATTTCTCTAGTATAAACGTTACTCCAGGCGCCGTTAAAGAGGTGATGACGAATGTGATAACGTGCAAGGCTAAAAATACCTTTATAAAGTACCTCGCGTTTTATAATATCATAATCGTCATGAGAAAAAGGTGTTAATTGATCATTCATTGACGTGATTTTAATTTAGTTTCTAATGCGTGAAGTTTTTTTTCTAATTCTTCTAATTTTTTACGTGTACGCAATAGCACCTTGCTTTCTGCGTCAAATTCTTCTCGAGTAACAAGCTCTAGTTTAGAAAATGCGCTATTTAGAATGCGTTGGCAGCTTTTTTCAAAATCTTTTTTAAGTGTGCCAAGGTTTGAAGGAATCGCTTCACATAATTGATCGGCTATATTTTTTAAGAAATCGGCTTTAGGCATAGTATCCATCCATTATTTTAATAGTTATAGTATAACGTATTTTCTGGTAGAACCTCTATGACAAAACGACGTTTGATTATTGCTACTCGCGAAAGTCCGCTTGCTCTTTATCAAGCAGAATGGGTTAAAGCAGCGCTTTTAGCCTATCATCCCTATCTGTCGATTGAATTATTAGGGATGACTACTGCAGCAGACAAACACTTAGATAGTGCGCTAACCACTATTGGTGGTAAAGGCTTATTTGTTAAAGAATTAGAAGAAGCGTTGTTGAATGGACAAGCAGATATCGCTGTGCACGCCATGAAAGATGTTCCTATGGAGTTACCGCCAGGATTATGTTTGCCGGTTATCACTGAAAGACAAGAAGCTCGCGATGTGTTTTTATCTAACCAATATAGTTCGCTTAAGGAATTGCCAAGAGGTGCGATAATAGGTACGTCTAGTTTACGTCGACAAACCCAAGTACGAGCAATGTGTTTAGATATTGAATTGCAGAATTTACGCGGGAACATTCAAACCAGAATTCATCGCTTAGATCGGGGTGATTTTGATGCAATTATACTTGCGGGTGCCGGCATCATACGCATGAATTTAACTTCACGGATACGCCATTATTTTTCAGTGGAGCATATACTTCCGGCTGCAGGGCAAGGAGCCTTGGGAATAGAGTGTCGTGAGCAAGATGAACAAATGAAAGAAATGATCGCACCGCTTAATCACACTATTACTTATGCTTGTGTCATTGCCGAGCGAGCTATGTGTCGATATGTGGGTGGCGGATGTCAAGTGCCAGTTGCTTCTTATGCGGAAATTCATCATGATGTGTTAAGTTTACGTGGCCTAGTCGCAAGTCATGATGGTGTGTTTGTGCTTCGTGCAGCGAGCCAGGGAATAAGCGCACAAGCAGAAACCATAGGAATACGCGTCGCTTACGAATTGTTGCAGCAAGGAGCGGATAAAATTTTGCGTGACTTTAAGGTGTAGAAATCAGGAGCTATATTTTATGTATATTACTTATCTTGTTATTGCGCTTATTCTTTTACTCATCTTATTTAATATTTTTCATGTCTTACGTGAATATGAGCGCGCGGTCGTCTTTACACTCGGACGTTTTTGGAAAGTAAAAGGGCCTGGGTTGATTGTGATTATTCCAGGTATCCAACAAATTGTGCGAGTGCAATTACGCACAGTTGTTATGGATGTTCCACCACAAGATGTCATTTCTCGAGATAATGTGTCTGTACAAGTAAGTGCTGTGGTTTATTTCCGTGTTATTAATCCAGAGCGTGCTGTTATCCAGGTAGAAGATTATAGTGCGGCGGTGAGTCAATTAGCGCAAACGACTTTACGTTCAGTATTAGGGCAGCATGAGTTAGATGATATGCTTGCCGAGCGAACCAAATTAAATACTGATATTCAAAAAATATTAGATGAACATACCGATGCTTGGGGAATAAAAATTAGCATGGTTGAAATTAAACGCATTGACATCAATGAAAGCATGGTGCGTGCTATTGCGCAGCAAGCAGAAGCGGAACGCGAACGTCGTGCAAAAGTGATTTATGCAGATGGTGAGTTGCAAGCCTCTAAAAAATTATTGGAAGCAGCGCAAGTATTATCCCAACAATCGCAAGCTTTACAATTGCGTTATTTACAAACGTTGACAAATATCGCAAGTGATAAGACTTCCACTATTGTGTTTCCTGTACCTATCGAATTGATGTCCATGTTTAGTAAGGAGCAGAAATAAGCCTTATTTACCACATTGATTTTTAGCAAATGGGGTCCTCTTTTCTTTTGTTATTAAAATACGAATGATGACTTACTTGAGGCGGTGGGAAATTTTCTTTTTTTAACAATGACAAATCATCTTTTGCTCTAATAGTAGATGGAGCAAAACGTGGTAGTATATAACGTGGCAGCATATGGTTATCTCGTCATTTGAGAAGATGGATGGTTATTTTGTTGCGGGATGCGCTGATATAAATCATTAGCAACGTTTGTATAAGAATTTTCCGAAAACTTTATATGCCCCAATTGTTGATAGATTTCGTTTTCAATGTTGTCACCTTTTTGAATATCTCCAATTAAGGCATACATCATTAACAAAGCATCACGTTTTTGTTCTTGATTTAAAGTCGAATTGCTAGTTAACTTACAGGCTTCTTCTTGGTAAGATTGAAGGAGTTTATTTTTTTGCTCACTCTCATCACCTATCGAAGACCCATTTGAACGAATACATGCCAATTTGATTTGTAATAATTCTATTTCTTGGGTTGGAAGCCGCAAGTTTATTTTTTGAAACAATGTTGGAGTAAAAGATAGGGTTGTTATATTTTCTTTTTCTAGAGATTTTATAATATCGGACACGATATTATGCAATTCTAACCAGTATGTTTTGTTGCGTTCATGACGAATAAAATTGCGAAAATCGTAAAAAGTAATATTTTTATTGCCTAATAATCGGCAAAGCAAGAAGGTATGCAGCAAAAAAATACTATAAAGAGGAAAGTTATATTCAGAAATCTTGCCGGGAGTAATTTTTGTAAGTTCTGTAAAATGATGTTGAAGATTGGCAAATTCACATTGATTGAGAGTAAAATACTGATATTCGGCTTGATTTCCCTCTTTATTTTCCTGATGGGCGCTTCTTAGCACGGCATCATCTGTGGGTGTGGATGGTAATTTTTTATATGGGATTTCTTGAGGTTGATTTTTTTCTTTCCATCTAGAAAATATTTCCTGCACTTCCTGTATTTTTTGGGAATCATTGCTATTATTTACGCATGTTATGAATGTTGTATTGGTGGTATCCACAATAATTGTTACTGTTTTAGATAATTCATCAGAATAAACGTTCATGAACTCTAACCATCCTGCATCATCAAATGATTTTTTTAATGCATTAAAAAAATCTAATGAATCCCATACGCCTATTCGTTGTATAGCAGCATAATCATAATTGATTTGTATTTTTTTACGATCTTTATTTGTTTTACGAGACTTCAACAGGTTAATGTTTTGATCATTTAAAAAATTCCAAGAAGTTTCTGGTGAAACAAGTTTTAATAATTGTTTAACAAGATCGGGTAATGCACTGTTTTGCTGCTCTTGCTGTTCAGAGAAACTTTCCTGCTTAGGTTGTTGCAGTAAATGTGATGAAATTTCTTCTTGTTCGGAGGATTCAGTTATATGTAGATATTTATTGCTTTTTAAGTAATTAAAGACATCCTCATGTAATTGAAGTGGTAATGCAAGCGCAAGAAGAGAATGTATGTTTTGTTTTGGAATAAGTTTAATGGTGTGTGTATTAGGATCATATTCACTTTTTGCAGCATTATCGGCAGTTAATCGAGATAACATTTGTTTTTGAATCAAATTATCATCCATTGAACAGGGGTAAAATGCTGTATGTTCCCCTTTTGGTTCTCGAATCATCCATGGAGATGTTTGAGGAAGAGTAATCAGAAGGTAAGCCTGCTCTTCTTCTTTGCCCCACTCAAATTGTATATCTTGTGCATCGCAAAAAGCAGCTCGCACGCATTTTATAAGAGAGATTTGCTCCGCTTCATTTAAGGTTATAGGATAGGATGAGCTGATAGGTGATCCTATTTCTAAAGGAGAAGGAGGTTGATTTTTAGTAGTTGATTTTTTTAAAAGTTGATTAGAAGGAGTTTGTTTCCATCGTTGTAAGTCCTGATTGCGTTTCTTGTTATCGAAGAACTCTGCTTGAAGTGCCTTTCTTTTAGCAATTAATGTAATACGGCCTTTTCCTCCTTTGATCATAGTCAATTTGGGAGAGAAATTGGTGTTTTTTATTATAGCGTGAAGAGCGGTAACAAGAGGTCCTGCTCCTTCAATAGTAAGTGTTATTTCTTCTGGTTTTTTTGATTGTTCAATTGTAAATTGAATAGGGTTAGTAGGAGAGGGTTCGCCAAATAATTGCTTTAATTGTTCCTCGCATGTGATTTTAGGTGGAGCCTCGATCACAGGAGGAATAATGTTTAATATCTTAGGTGTTTTTAAAGATGAGGAAGATTCTTCGGCTTTAGTTTTTGCCAGCTGGACTGCTATATTGTATTCTCCTATTTTTTCCAATACATCGTCTTTTTTATTATTAGTTAAAATAGCTTTTAGCGTAAAAATTTTTTCTTGTGCATGGAGTTTTAACTTTTCTTTTTTATCGAGATCGATTTTGTCTATTACATTAATCGCACTTGTTAAATCAAGTTCACCTGATAGATGACGATCTAATAATAATAAATTACGATCTAATAAATTGTTTAGTAAATCAAATTTTCCCTGCCCAATGAGCATAATGCTTATTTGATGATTTAAATAAGGGATGAGTGTGGAGTCGCGATCAAGTAAATTTTGTAAAATATCATCATATTGATAGCCGATAAGTTGTACCATAACTTGATAAGTTAAAGGGATGATTTTTTTAGGATCGTTAGCTAGTAATTGCTTTATTGTTTCGACATCCTGATTTTTCAGCAGAAGGACCAACAAATTGATTCCTTTACTACCACTCTCTGGATGAGTTGTATGTATTTCTAAATCGAGCTGTTGCTTAGGATTATGATTAAAAAAATTTCGAAAGAATGTTTGTTTTTGTTGCCATTGTAATTCATATAATTTATGTAATTCACTGTTATCAGGATCAGTAGATTGATTTGTTTCATCGAATTTTTTATTCATATTGCATAACGCAGCAACCGTCATGCCTGCTAGTATATA